>JAKBQK010000518.1 GCA_021835265.1 Thermoplasmata archaeon | reverse complement strand
AGACATTGATAGTATTTATTCAGAAATTTTTTCCATCGGATCTGAGAACTTTACAGTAAGAGACCTTGCCAATGTTGCAAGATCTGCTGTAGAAGGAGCGGAAATTGAATATGTTAAGGATGGGCCGAAGGATATGAGATCTTACAAGGTAAACTTCAATAAATTTCAAAAGATGACTGATTTTAAACCAGTATGGACTGCAAAGCAAGGCGCTAAGGAACTTTATGATGCCTGTATAGAATACGGACTTAACGTTGATAAATTCAATGACACTTCTTTTTGGGCTGGAAAACAACTTCAAAAATTATTAAATAGTAATATGATAGATTCACATTTCAGATTTGTCAAAAGAATAGAGTGAGCTATTATGCATGAATTTGCGATGGAACAATCAAGGTTGTATTCAAAGTTGGAGAAATGTACTAACTTATTTTTTAGCCTATCAACTTATCATAACAATTATCTTGTATCAGAAAATATCCATAATGTCATATCGTTTTACGAGCAATTTGAAAATCGTGATGACTTAATTTACTGGATGCGTAATCGCCCTAAAGGTATAGCAAAGTTATATGAAATCGATGGAGATAAAGAAATTATAGTTGTCGTAACAACCGCGGACATCAAAGGCAAATTTGCCACAAATTGTAAAGATAATGTATTCCAGGGATTGCATATCATTTTCGTTGAAAGCGGTGGTAGGGGCGATTTTCTTTTTAATATAGCTCACAATATCAATACTGGTCTAAAGAGAGCCTTAGAATATAATCCGAAATGGATTTTCTTCTCCAGCGATGATGTATACAAGATCGATAGCGTCCAGAAGCTTAAGGAGGATCTTAAAAATATAGACCATGAAAAATATAATTTTGTGGCTTTGCCACCATCGTCTTATCATTCGCAAACGACTGCAATTGGCAAGAAAATTAAATTTACATATATAATATATATGATTTTAAAATACAGGAGTCTAGGCTTATCCCGTTTAAGAATAGAAGAAAAATTTAATGTGAAATATAGTCGGTTTCCGACTGCGGGAATTTTTAGACTGATTGGAAGATTCTTCTTTAGAACAAAAAGTGTCATTATAGAAAACGGAGACGTTGCAATATTCAGTTCTAAATACGTAAAATCTTTGAATGGTGATGTGTATGACGAGATATTTATTAACGCTTTTGAAGAGACTGAGTTAGCATTTAGACTGAATATTGACTGTGCGAAAATTGCTAGAATTGATTATCAAATAGGTGATTATATTGGCTCTACGCTCGGGACTGGAACCAAAAGAAGGATGCATGATATAACAGGTCTCATTTACTTTAATATGAAATGGCAGGAAATGCTCGAAACTCTTTAGACTTTTATCTCTAACCTTAACTCGGAACACTTTTAGATTTCTTTAGGATCAAATGAGATGTTTTCTCTAAAGTTTTAAGCTGGGCTATAAAATGAGGGCGTGTCTCCTTCTATATACAATCTTCCCTGTTTCAATGAAAGAATCCTTACCGATAGGAAGATAAAGAGGATTACTGTGATCTGGAAACATAATGATCGGACACATTTTCTATTCTGAAAAAGCCTTACAATATCGGCAGAATTGTAACCCGTGTTGAATATTATTATCAAATCCTCTGGAATTTGCTTTGGCATGTCCGGAAAGGTCTTTGGATCATGTATGTAACTGGCGCAAGTATTTCAGAATAATGATATATAGTCGTAATTTGACCCTGTGTAATATGAGATATGGTTCAGATCGTGCCTGTTCTTCTTGTTTTGACTATACTTTGTACAGGGTCATGAATCTTCTTTCCTTCCTAGGAATTGAGATGGGTTCTATCGATCTTAATAGGTATTATTCATCCAAGTCATAAATCGGCAAGCTTGTTAATACAAAGGTTTTCATAGTACCAAGGAAGAATTACACCCTTAATAGATCACAGAGATGGAAGATTACGATGACGGATTTGTCGAGAATACCATGCCATACCTGAAACAGTGTTACCAGAGAAGCAATTCAGAACTAGTGTTTGCCGCAGACAACAAGACCCTTGCCTGGTAGATTGAATAGAGTAGGAACAACAGATTTGAAAATGCACTTTTCTTTTAGCACTGTGATACAATTTATTCAATATGGGAAGATTTTCGAATACTTTCTCACACTACAATGGTGCCTAAAAGATTAGACAGTTTATGTCAGCGAATTCTCAGTAACCGGGCCGGATTACCTGCAACTATCGCGTTTGGTAATACATCTTTAGTTACCGTACTACCCGCCCCAACTATCGCGTTTTCCCCTATTTCTACTGGAAGAATTGTCGAGTTGTTACCAATTGAAGATCCTTTTCTTACAATAGTCCCTTTCCATTTTGTCTCATCAAATTGAGGTGGATAGAGATCGTTTACAAACATCACACCGTGGCCTATGAAAACATTATCTTCCACTATAACACCGGTACAAAGAAATGAGTGGGATTGAACCCTTACATTTTTTCCAATTTTAACACCCTTTTGTATTTCAACAAATGGACCTATGAAAGAATCATCACCCACTTCACACTCATACAAATTAACGAAAGGCATAATCTTGACATTCTTCCAGTAG
>JAKBQK010000073.1 GCA_021835265.1 Thermoplasmata archaeon | reverse complement strand
AAGTTAGAACCACCAGCCTATGCAAGGAGACATCTTTCCATGCCGTGGAAACTTGAGAATGCATCTTTCAGGAGCAATGAATATGAATTTTAATATTTCCGTAACTGGAGTTCCAGGCACTGGAAAAAGCACTCTCTGTAATTTACTTGCAAGTAGCGGTTATGAAGTTATAGATCTGAACAAATTTTCTATTAAGGTTGGTTGTACTCAAAATGATGAGGTCGACCTTGATTGTCTTATACAGTGGATAAGATCAGACATGGGAAAAATACTTGATTCCCATTATTCTCACCTGTTACCTTCCTTTGCAGTAATATTGATGGAATGTTCACCCGAAGTTCTGGAAAAAAGATTGATGGAAAGGGGTTACAATAGGAAAAAAATTACAGAAAACATGGACTGTCTTATGAGTGACTGTATTGGGTATGAATGCACCGAAAACTATCCACGGAACAGGATACTGAGATTGAATACAGATGATAATAAAGAGAGTAAGAATTTGGTTGATGCAGTTAACTTTATCAGGAAAATGGAGATGAAGCACAATGGCACTTGATTCAATGAGAGGGACTGTTAATCCGATCCTCGAAAAACTAAGTAAGCCCTTCATGCGATTTAACCCAAACACCTTAACTGAAGTTTCTTTCCTGTTTGCCGTTCTTGCGGGTGTTTTTATAGCAATCAGTGGAAGGATAATTTCATCCTACTTTCTTATCCTTGCTTTTATCCTAATACTTCTTTCATCAACACTGGATGCACTCGACGGTTTTGTTGCGAGAAAGAAGAATATCAGTTCCAAAGCTGGAGACATGCTCGATCACACTTTCGACAGATATTCAGATATAGCTTTGATAACAGGTTTCGCTTTTTCACTTTACGGCAATATATACATAGGGATTCTGGCCTTAGGTGGTGTTTTCATGACAAGTTATCTTGGCACTCAGGCTCAGGCCCTAGGCTTAAAGAGAAACTATGGTGGGGTTCTTGGAAGAGCTGACAGATTAGTGTTGATGCTGGTAATTTTAATTATAGAGATAATTTTCCCATTCAGTTATAACTTTTACATTGACTTTACCCCAATTAACATACTGCTGATCTGGTTTTTTATCGCAGGTTACATAACATCTGGTGAAAGATTTGTACAGTCGATCATAGGCCTTCACCAGATGGATGAATGATTATTTTTTGTAAACATAAAATTAATATACTTTCATGATGTCAGTTATGTATGCGACGAGTGTCAGCCATCGGTAAGCCAAACAAATTACGTGGCAGCAGGGCAGAGATTGATCTTGGCGGTAAAAAAGAGGCAAATGAGATCAGGAATGGATTTTTGACTTCCATAATAGCCATAGCTCTACTCTGGTGGATACCCATAGGGGGACCGCTTCTTTCAGGTTACGTAGTTGGACGGAAATCAGGCAGTGCAAGGAATGCCATGGAAGTTTCGCTTATTATGTCCGCAGTCATTATATTCGTGTCCCTTTATATGATCTCTACTGGATTACAGGCGGTTAGTTTTGCCGGGTACTATTTGAAGGATGGAATTTATGCATTTTCGAAGGCACCACTTGCAGCATATTCAAATCTCATAGTTTACACTGAAACCTTTAATGGTGTGCTGATGTCTATGGGTCTCATACTTCCAAGCAGTCTAATAATCTTCAACTCGACGTCATTTTTGGGAGGCACTATGAGCACTACTGCAAAGGAGCAGGGAAGATTCAGAATTCCTGCTGGAAGAAATTATGATATAAGACCGGAAGAAAGGGAGGAACTTAGACCCCTAGGAAGAGGATATTCACAGTATGACGATAGTCCATACAGTGCCAGGAGCAGGGAA
Source organism: Thermoplasmata archaeon (assembly GCA_021835265.1). The sequence continues at coordinate 763 of JAKBQK010000073.1, read as the reverse complement.
ATAAATTCCTGGTCCCAGAGCCGTGAGGAAGAAGATCCTATTACTCTGAGCAAGCTATAAAAGCCGGATAATTCTTTTAAATTTTTCATTTCAGTAATATTTTTATCTAATACGACATTTATTGTATTATGAAGGTTGGAAAAATTGTTGATAAAAATATACAAACCATAAGTGAAGATGCAACAGTTTTTGATGCATCTGCGTTGATGAATAAGAATCATGTTTATGGCTTAATGGCAGTTGATGCTGATGGCAAATATGTTGGAATGATTAGCGAGAGAAGTCTATTAAGACGTTTTATACAGAGAAATGTAAAACCAGATTCCCTTAAAGTGAAATACATAATGCGTCATCATATTCCACAGGTATCCTCAGATTTTGATGTTAAGGATGTTGCTGCTTTTCTATCGAAAAATGCACTTACCCGATGCGCTGTCTATGACAAAAATAATAATATAATCGGGATGGTGACAATTACAGACCTCGCAAGATACCTCTCCGCTGAGTCTATATATCAGGTTCTGTTTTCCCATAAAACCAATGAGTACACTTACATTTGCCCAAAATGCAACAGTGGAAAACTTGAGCCTGTTTACAATGATAACGGCGAAATCAAATTTTTCAGATGTGACAGGGAGGATTGCGGATACATAGAGTAATTTTAGAGAGAGTTCAAATTGAATCTATTCTTTTTAATAGATTCTAGAAATAAAAAATTTATATATAATGTAACAAAATGGTGAACTATGATAAATGTTGGCCT
>JAKBQK010000447.1 GCA_021835265.1 Thermoplasmata archaeon | reverse complement strand
CTAGGAGACATGAAATCTGAAGGACAAATTCTAGTTTCTAAAAGGTATGGTCTGTCAGGTAAACCGGATAGAGTAATAGAAAACGGTGGACAGATAATTCCATACGAGTATAAGAGCAGCAATATAGGGGATCAGCCATGGGAACCACATATAATTCAGATGGGAGTTTATTTCATAATACTCCAGGAACTCTATCCCGAACATATGATCCAGTACGGTGTTATAAAATACAGAAATAGGTCATTCTATGTAAATAACAGTAGTGAATTGAAGGATAGGGTACTGGCGAGAGCTCAGCTTATAAGGAGAATGAGAGGCGTTCCAAACAGAAACCACGATAATCCTGGAAGATGCCTTAATTGCAAGTACAGGAGTATATGTAGAGAAAGATTAAGATAGATAATTTAATGCCCTTATATTGTTAAATCTTGACAAATCCCTTTTTGAAGAAATAGTAACCGAGAGTGAGTTTGAAAGCCTCGAGAAAAACTGTAAAGGATACCATGGTGTGGAACCTTCAGGAATACCCCATATAGGACATATTCTGGTTATTGGTACCAGAATCAAGGCAATGATGAGAGCTGGTATCAGGATGCAGATATTACTGGCAGACTGGCATGCCATGGTAAATGATAAGCTGGGTGGCGATCTGGAACGTATAAGGCAGAGTGGAGAGATTCTTAAAAAAGCATATGAAATTGAATTAGGAGATTTGAAACCAGAATTTATATGGGCATCAGATCTGATAGACAAGAGCAGCTACATGGAAGGTATAATTCGCACTGCTAAGCAAACAACTCTCTCAAGACTGAAACGTGCTCTTCCAATAATGGGAAGGGATGAATCTGACGCTGAATCAGATTTCAGCAAATACCTATATCCTGTAATGCAGGTAAATGACATTTTTGAACTTGACCTTGATGTTGCCCTGGGAGGAATGGATCAAAGGCACGCCCATATGCTAGCCAGAGATATTGCAGAAAAAATGAACAGAAAGAAGGTTGTTTCAATGCACTCACCACTTCTGGGAAGCCTGAAGGGAACTGGAAGAATGGATAATTTCAAGAAGATGTCGAAAAGTGATCCTGACAGTGCCATCCTCATGACTGATTCAGAGGAAGATATTAAGAGAAAAATTAAAAACTCATTTTGCCCAATGGGAATAGCAGATGGAAATCCGATAATGGATATCATGAGGATAATTATATTTCCTTCAATGAAGGAAGTAACAATACATAGACCTGAAAAAAAGGGTGGAGATATAACATTTACAGATTTCATTTCTCTTGAATCCACTTATAAATCAGGATCGATTCACCCAATGGACCTTAAAGAATCCGTGACAGATAACCTGTCTAAAATGATGAAGCCCTTTGCAGTGTTGAGAGATTATTTAGAAAAATGAATCAAGACTGGATTGATTGCTCTTCTGGAGACTTATTTTCAGCTTATCTATAAATGGCCTTACCCTGTTTTCTCCGAAGTTGTGAAGATCGCAAAGGAATGAATATATCTTTTCCTCCTCAGGTTTACCAAAGGTTACGTTAAAATCATCTGTAACTTCAGGCTCAAGAAATAGCTTTCTTACATCTTCGTACTGGGGTATCCTGTATCCTTTCTCCCTGATTACTTCTTCGAGATTCCCGTATTTCTGGATCAGGTTCAGTGCTGTCTTTGATCCAACCCTTTCAACTCCACTGTTGAAATCTGTTCCAACCAATATGGCAATATCCACAAGCTGACTTCTTGTAATATTCATATTTGATAGGTTTTCCTTTAGATCGATGTATTCAGGATCTACTGTTACGTAAATGTTTCTGCTTGAAACTCTTCTCTTACCATATATGGTGAAATTTCTTAGAACTTCTCTTGCACCAAATAGTAGACAGTCATAATCCTGTGAGATAACTGCATTAACTTTTCCTGTGGAACTCATGTAAGAAGCCTGGCATTCACCCTCAGAAGGAGCCTGTACATATGGCAATCCCATATAGGTAAGAAGCTGCTTACTTTCATCTATCATGTCCTTTGTAATATGATTTATCCTTCTCTTCATTCTTGCAATTTTTTCCCTATCTGAAGTCATTATTGCCTTTTCCAGTTCTCTTTCTGAATTTTCCTTTATTGCCTTTCTTTCCTCAAGAGTCCTGAGTTTCATTGGAGAAGGTTTGCCATCAAAAACATATACAGGCTTCAGCCCCTCTTCCATAAGGGAAATTGTCCTGTAGAAAAGACCACTTAAATGAGAGGTAACTCTTCCAGATGAATCCATAAGCGGTGTTCCGTCAGGTTGCCTTATGGCACTCAAAAACTGGTAAATTTGGTTATAGGCATCCACCGAAACAGTATTGTTTGAGAAATCCTTAATGTGAGTTTTGTGCTTTATCAGAATGGGCTCAAGATTAACTCCCATATACTTCCATATGTGTGCCAGTATGTAAATCTTTTTGAAACCATCCAGACTAAATTTATCCTTCTGTGCATGAAAGACCTGTGCTGTTGACAAATATTTCAACAGATTTACCATCCTGAATGGATCTATGTTTTACTATTTTCAACTCTCTCCCGGTTCCCCTTGTTCGTTTAATTGACAGTTTCTGCTCTGTCCAG
>JAKBQK010000123.1 GCA_021835265.1 Thermoplasmata archaeon | reverse complement strand
CCCCATAATCCAGAACGGCCTTGTACCAGTGTTCCTTGACGTGGAACTTGGTACCTACAACATCAAAACCCAAGACATGCAGGATGCAATCTCTGATAAAACCCGGGCAATTGTCATTGCCCACACCCTGGGAAATCCCTTTGACCTAACCGCGGTGACAAAGATAGCAAAGGACAACGATCTCTTCCTTGTGGAGGACAACTGCGACGCCCTTGGCTCTGAGTACAGGGGAAGAAAGACTGGAACCTTTGGCGATCTGTCCACTTCAAGCTTCTACCCGGCCCACCACATAACCATGGGAGAGGGCGGCGCCGTAATTACCCAATCACCTGAATTTGACCGCATTGCACGCTCCTTCAGAGATTGGGGGAGGGACTGTTACTGCGAAACAGGAGCATCAGACACATGCGGTGTTCGTTTTACCCAGAAATTCGGTGAATTGCCGTATGGTTACGATCATAAGTATGTGTATTCACACATTGGCTACAATCTCAAGGCCACCGACCTGCAGGCATCCCTCGGTGTGGCACAGCTACAGAAACTCCCGGAATTTGTTGCCGTTAGAAAGAAGAACTTCAAGCTCCTGCACGAAGGCCTTGAACGCTATGAGGACTTTCTGATCCTACCGGAGGCGACCCCAAATTCTGACCCCGCGTGGTTCGGATTTCCCATAACGGTAAAACAAAACGATCACTTTGGCAGGGCCGATATTGTTAGGCACCTTGAGAAAAACAAAATCATGACAAGGATGATATTCGGGGGAAATCTTCTCAGGCAGCCCGCCTACCTTGGAATTAAGCATCGCAAGCATGGGGACCTTTCCACCACAGACAAGGTCATGAACAGTTCATTTTTCATTGGCGTCTACCCGGGCATAACGGATAAGCACATAGAGTACGTTCTCGAAAAATTCAAGGAATTCTTCACAGGGTCGAAATGATCACCACAGATGCAGAAATCACTCTAGAAAAAGAGATATCACCAACTCTTGCCGTTTTCCGCGTTGTGCCAGAAAAGAAGGCGAACTGGTTCCCGGGCATGTTCTTGCAGCTTTCTCTTATGAGAAAAACTGCCAGTGAACCGTGGCTCGACTCAAAGCCTTTCACTATAGCATCCTGGGGGGACGATTTCATGAGAATCATAGTGAGGAAAGAGGGAAAGTTTACCACTGAGCTATTTTCCAAGGGAGAACCAGGTTTTTCAAGTTCAATAAGGTACCCCCTGGGCAATTTCCTAATCAACACCGGCGGGAGAAAGGTTTTGCTGGCCGGAGGTGCAGGAATATCCGCTTTCACTGCTTATCTTGATTTTGCAGGCATCAAAAGCTTAAATGACAAAGTTCACCTCTATCACTCCTCCAGGACGAAATGTGAATCTCTAAATGAATTCTACTGGGGCAAGATACCGGATAATCTCACCGTACACATAAAGCTTACAAGGGAGAAATTAGATGGTGTTTATGGCAAAAGACTCACACTGGATGACTTGGGGGAGAGCCTGGACGATATGACAGCATATGAGTACTATGTCTGTGGGCCACCTGGTTTCACTGAATACTGGATGGAGTCACTCAGTGGTGGGATGTTTAGGGTGAGATCGGAGTCATGGATAGTTTCGTGAGGTAATTGAATGAAAGTAGTAATACTTGCAGGTGGGCTTGGGACGAGGCTCAGCGAGGAGACAGAAGTCAAGCCAAAGCCCATGGTGGAGATAGGGGGCAAGCCGATACTTTGGCATATTATGAAGATATATTCCCATTACGGGTTCAACGATTTCGTAATATGCCTTGGGTACAAGGGTTACGTGATCAAGGAATATTTCCTCAACTATTACCTGCACCAGTCCGATATAGAAATCGACCTCAAAACTAACACTCATGAGGTGATTAACAGCATCGCAGAGCCTTGGAAAGTTACACTTGTGGATACTGGATTAGAAACAATGACGGGGGGCAGGTTGAAGAAAATTAGAAAGTTCATAAATAATGAGACTTTTTTTGCAACTTACGGGGATGGCTTATCAAACATTAACCTGATTGAATTGCTCAATTTCCATCGTCAGAATGACAAACTTGCTACCATAACAGCGGTTCAGCCACCCGGGAGATTTGGAGCATTAGAGATAAACGAATCTGGGGAAGTAAAACATTTCATGGAAAAACCCTTAGGTGATGGCTCATGGATAAATGGTGGATTCTTCGTCCTGGAACCAGAATCACTTGATTTCGTGGAATCAGATGGAACCGTTTTTGAAAAGGAACCCCTTGAAAATCTTTCTAAAAAAGGCTTTCTAGGCGCATTCAAGCATAAAGGCTTCTGGAGGCCCATGGATACTCTAAGGGATAAGAGGGAACTTGAAGAAATGTGGAAAAATGGTACAGCAGAATGGAAATTATGGGATGAGAGATGACCAAGACTATTCTATTAACAGGGGCAACAGGTTTTCTTGGTAGCCACATTTGTGAGAAACTAGTGGAGCAAGGCTATGAGACGGTAATTCTAAAGAGAAAAACCTCCAATGCCTGGAGAATTGAGCCTATCCTTGACCGTATTATTGTTTATAATATAGGTGAAGGGTCTCTTAAAAAAATATTCAGAGAGAACGAGATAAAGACTATTATTCATACTGCCACAAGTTACGGAAAGATGGGGGAAAAATCACATGAACTTGCCACTACAAATGTCATATTTCCATTGAAGATTCTAGAAACAGCAATAGATTTCAATGTCGATACCTTCATTAATACAGACACAGTTTTGTATGAATATTTCAATCACTATTCTTTAACCAAAAAACACTTTTTAGATTGGGCAAAAACATTTTCGAGTCAAATAGGGATTTTCAATTTGAAGTTAGAACATCTCTACGGAGAAAAGGATGGGCCAGAGAAATTTATAAGCATGGTGATCAGGAATTTTCTTAAGAATGTAGATAGAATCCCGCTTACCGAAGGAAAACAGCTACGCGACTTCATCTATGTTGATGATGCTGTATCCGCTTACCTTGAAATTCTAAAGATTTCAAATACCCATAGAAACGGTTACGTTGAATATTCAATTGGAAGTGGTGCTCCAATATCAATAAGGGAAATTGTTGAACTGATCAAGAAACTGACTCACAATACAACAACAGTTCCCAATTTTGGTGTATTAGAATATAGGCCGAATGAGATTATGAAATCTGTTGCGGATCTTAAGAATATCGAAAATGATACCCAGTGGAAGCCAAAGTATGACTTGAAATCAGGTCTTGAGAAAACCATCCAATGGCACAAAAAACACATATAGAGAATAGGTGAAGGAGTTAATGGATTACAACAACTATTTCGCGGGTAAACGAGTCCTTGTAACCGGACACACCGGTTTTAAGGGATCATGGCTGACTATGATGCTCAATATTCTAGGTTCTAAAGTGATTGGCTATTCACTTGATCCAAAAAATCTGTACGATAATTTTAATGTGTTAAACTTAGGAAACTCCATAATAGATGTGAGGGGAGATATTAGGGACTATGGAAAACTTAAATCTATAATAGATCAATATAAACCGGAAATAATTTTTCATCTTGCTGCCCAACCTCTAGTCAGATTATCATATGAAATCCCCCGTGATACTTTTGAAGTAAACCTAATGGGCGTAGTAAATATTTTGGAGGCATTCAGAAATTCTGAAGAATCAAAGACTTTGGTAATGATAACGTCAGATAAGGTTTATGAGAACAAGGAATGGGTATGGAGCTATAGAGAGAATGATCAACTCGGAGGATATGACCCTTATAGCGCCAGCAAGGGTGCGTCAGAAATAGTATGCTCTGCTTACCAAAGGTCTTTTTTTAATCCGGATTCCTATGAAAAACATGGGAAAATTATTGCAACAGTAAGGGCAGGAAATGTTATTGGGGGCGGAGACTGGTCCCGGGATAGGTTGATCCCTGATGTAATAAAATCGATTGAAGGAAATATTCCCATCAATATTAGAAATCCAGGATCCATAAGACCCTGGCAGCATGTTTTGGACCCCCTCCATGGATATCTGTTGCTGGCATCAAAACTACACTTTAAGCCCAAAATTTTTTCCGGCCCATGGAATTTTGGGCCAAATAAACCACAAAATACTACCGTTAAGGAACTTGTTAATTTGATAATTGATTACTATGGCAAGGGAGAGCTTAAGATAAATAAGCAAAATATGAGTGTTCACGAAAGTAGATTTCTCTCTCTTGATAATTCTAAGGCCACTGCCTATCTAGGCTGGACACCAAAACTAACTATAGAGGATGCAGCTTCTTTCACGGTGCAATGGTATAAATCTTATAAGACAAATCACATTTCAAATATTACCAAGAAACAGATAGAGACTTTTTTAAACATTAAAAATGAGGGATAAAATGAAATATTTGATTACCGGTGGAGCCGGTTTTTTAGGTTCAAACCTTTCCAAAAGGGCACTAGATAATGGGGACTCAGTGGTAATTATAGATAATTTATCAAGAACTGGGTCAGAAGCAAATTTGAAATGGCTTTCAGAATCTGGGGACCTTACCTTTTATAACTGCGATATTAGGGATTTTGACAAAATAAGGAGTATCATAAAGGAACACAAACCACAAGTGATATTCCATCTCGCGGGCCAAGTTGCTATGACTAAATCCCTGGAAGACCCCATAAGTGATTTTCAAACTAATGCATTAGGAACCTTAAATTTATTGGAGGCTACTAGATTATTTTCCCCCGATAGTACAGTTATTTATTCCTCAACAAATAAAGTTTATGGCGACTTAAAGAAATATCACTATAAAGAAAATGATACCCGGTATATTTGTGAAGAATACCCAAATGGTTTTGATGAAGGTTTGCCATTGTACTTTTCAACACCATATGGTTGTTCAAAAGGTTCTGCCGACCAATACATAATAGATTATTTTAAGACATATGGATTGAAAACTATCGCATTTAGGCATTCTTCAATGTATGGTGGAAGGCAGTTTGCGACCTATGACCAAGGGTGGATTGGCTGGTTTGTTAGGAAAGCTTTAGATATTTATAAAGGAGATTATCCTAAAAATCTTACAGTTTCTGGCACAGGAAAACAAGTTAGAGATATTTTACATATAAATGACGTTGTAGATTTGTATTTCAAATCTGCAAATATGATAGATGAAATTGCGGGAAATGCATTTAATATAGGAGGCGGCATTGATAATTCGATATCAATAATAGAACTATTCAAATACTTGGAAAGTAATTTGAAAATTACAATAGATTATAGTAACATAAAAGAACGTATCAATGACCAAAGAGTGTACATTTCAAACATAGGTAAAGCAAATAGATTTATTTCATGGCGTCCAGAAATCCCCTTAAAAGAAGGATTGCGAAAAATGATAACCTGGACTAAAGATTTAGTAGACGAAAATAACTCCCATCAGAAAAAAAAATCTTCCCGATAAGGTGCTAAAGGCTATGGTTGAACAAAAAGTGATTTCCATCTGTATACCGACATATAATAGGGGCAAATTACTAGGTGAAACCATGAAAAATATATGTGAGGAATACGAATCATTACCGCAATATTATAAAAATAAGGTTGAATTATGTATCAGTGATAATGCTTCTGTTGATAACACTTCAGATTTAGTTAAGTCATTTGCTAAAAAATCCTCTATAGATATTAAGTTTAATGTGAACCCCCAAAACATAGGTCTTGATAGAAATTTTCTTAAGGCTGTTGACTTAGCTAGTGGTCAATACATCTGGTTTCTTGGTAGTGATGATAAAATTCGAATTGGTGGTCTTAGATTCGTAATGGAGTTTCTAATTATTAATAAAGAAATAGACATATTGGTAATGAATAGTTTGGAAATGGGGGGAAACAATAACGTCCCCACTCTCCTAATCGCTGAACAATTGAATGAAAGAATTTTATATTATAAAGGACATTTTGAATCAGCACTCAACGTTATAGAGTTTCTTGGCTACATGTCTATCCTGTGCTTTCGAAAGACCCTTTGGAATGGAATAGATAAGTATGAACAATTTGTTGGAACTCAATATATTCATGTATTCAAGTTATTATCGATGATAAGAGACGGTGCCAAGGTAGCCAATATTTTAGAGCCGAGGATAATTCTGTATAGAGCCAATAATGATTCTGTGTTGAAGGAACATGGCCTCATGAAAAGAATGGTGTTCACTCTTGAATCATTCTATATTATTCCAAGCGCCGTATTTGGTAGAAATACTAAAGAGCACAAAAAACTCTCACTGCGCATAATTAAACATGACTTTCCATCATTATATCTTGCAATATCGTCCATCAGGATGAATATTAGAGATCGTGGTATGTTGATTAAGAATTTCTTAAAATATTACTGGCGATATCCAATATTATACTTAAAAATTTTACCGCCTCTGCTGATGCCATTCGGAAGCAATGGAAAATTTCTTTTTTCGGTCGACTTTGAAAAAGTAATATCTAAAATGAAAAAGAATGAGTAGGTAGTGCATAGCTATTATTTTAAGGGCTCTTGAAACGTTGAACGGTTGAAGAGATATTATTAGAAAAGATCAAATTCATTCGACGGTTAATTGGTTAAGTCTAAGAATTCCAATCTTATAGAAGATTGTAAAGGTGAGCTGAAATTTGTATTACCAATCGATATGGTTAAAAATGAGAAGCTTATTATCTGAAATCACTCCGTTAGAGTACTGTAAACCTTCATTATTTGTCATAATTAGGACGAAATTAGTATTGCATAAATAGTTAAAAAATAAACAATATACAGACCTAAAGTTTTACATTAACCCTTTTTATTAAAATGCATTAAGAAATCCGGTACCCCATTAGGTACTATGGCAAAAATCTTTAACATGGTTAAATTATTAGGTCAGTGCGAATCCTTGTAACACAAGCCGTCGCTGGTTTTAATAGTATAGGAGATGCGGGGGGAGGCGAAAGGCATATTCATGCCCTGACTAAATACTGGAAAAAACAAGGTCATCTCATATCCCTAGTGACAAATACGGACGATATGGCAAACTTGGAGTATTCTCATTATGACCACGTATACAAAGTGAATACACTAAAAATACCATTTCAAGCCCCTATGGCCATTTCTAAGAATTTGTTTAATTATATAGTACAAAGAAAGCAGATTAAAGTAATCTGTGATAAGATCGAAAATGCCATGGGAAATCAGATAGACCTTGTTATCGCGGCCGCTCCTACAATTTCAGATCTCCTACTTGGTTCGAATTTTTCCAAAAAGTTTTCTGCTAGATTTATTACTTATTTTCATTTAGTTGCTCCTCCTTTTCTTTGGTATTCCAGAAAGAGGGGTTCATTGCCTGAAGTTGTATTTAGATGGGCGTTCGGATTCGTTGGCCTTTTATTGGCGAAACTTTTTGACGCATTGCCTGTATTCGATCATCCCGAGGATTTAAAAGATCGCGGGTGGAAATTTAAAAATGGCGTTCTCAGAGATGATGACTGGGTACCGTCTGAAATAGTTGACAATAATTGGATTAAAGAAAACAGCATTTGCTTTATTGCGAGGAATGATAGGGCAAAAGGATTTCTAGATCTTCCGGAAATTTTTGCAATGGTTGCGGTAAAGATTCCGGATGCCAAACTATTCATTGGGGGTACGTTAAATAACCAATCCTTGAAAACAACCTTTTACAATGCTTTAAGAAAGGAATTTCATGATCGTGTTAAAATACTGGGATACTTAGACCTTGAGAGTAAATTGGATTTGCTAAGAAAATCTAAGGTATTTGTTTTTCCTTCTTATGAAGATAGCTGGTCCATCGCTGTCATGGAGGCCGCAGCCAACAAATGTGTACCTGTGGTTTATAATTTGAGGGCATATGATTATTTAGGCACAAATGCAGTTAAAGTCCCAGTTTCTGATACACATGAAATGGCAGAAAAAATTATAAAACTGCTCAATGACGATAGGTATAGGAAGGAAATCGCTGACTCTTTATTTTCTGAAGTAATTAATTACAAAGCAAAGGACATTGCAGATTGTCAGATAGCATCTTTAGAGCGGTTTGTAAAAATAGGTCACATTTAATATCAATAGTTTTTAATGGAACAATAATTTTAAAGTTGACTATTTCAATTAACACTCTTAATTTCTTGAATTATTGACCATATTTTCTATAAGGTCCAAAGTCTTTTTTCCAGTTATCTGAGGTGAGAAATTTTTAGAATATTCTATTGCGTTTTTGGAATAGACCTCATAGTTATCCAAAACAGTTCTAATCGCTGAAGAAAGATCTGTAAAATCAGAAAAGAGTAATCCTGCATTGGATTTAATCACGTGATTCACTGATGCACATTGAGATACGCTATCCACCATAGGTCTAGAATCATAGACAATTGCAGGCATTCCAGACGCAAATGCCTCAACAATTTGTCTGTAAAACCCCTCGTAAGTTGTGGCAGTGACATATATATCATTAGACTGGTATTCTGCCTGAAGCTCATCCATACTTAAAATGCCCTTTAACTTTACACATTCAGCTAAACCGTAATTATCTGATATCTCTCCAAGTTTTGTTAAGGATGCTCTATCTAATCCAGAGAAGGTAAGTGTGAACTGAGGCATACTACCTTTAAGTCGTGAAAACAAATCTAAAAGCATATGCTGCCTTTTTCTTCCGTTTTCCCCATCCCAATAACCAACACTCAAGAAATTGATAATATTTCCACTTTTAAATGCAGTTCCCCTGGTCTTAAAGAAAATATTTGAAATCTGATCTTCTATTACTATCGCATCTATTGAGTACTTGATTCTATAGTAATCCTTTAGTTCGCTCGAAACAGTCACCACTGAATCTGCAATATTCACCATAAATCCGATGAGAAGGTTGGTTCCAAATACTTTTATTTTATCTGACATCTTAGAAAAGAGTTTGGGGCTGTCCCTATGGTGGACCACCAGAATGGTCTTGACGTTAGCTCGTTTGGCCGGCATTAGATAGGGAAAATTGCCCTTGATATAGGCCAAATCAAATTTCTTAAGTTCCGTGGTTAACTTTTTATTGCTAATCAATGAGGAATAATAAGATTTGATCTCTCTTACATTGACCTTTGAGTCAAATAGATTTTCTGAATAGACCCTATGGGCAAATATTGTCAGTTGCCATCCTGGCTTATGTTTCAAAATGAACTTTGTTATTTCAACTAGATTATTGGTTTGGCCGGCATTGGCCCTTAGCTCTCCTATTAGAAAAGCAATTTTCATGCCCTTAGATTTTTGAGATGATAATAAAGGATGCCCTGAACCCTCTATCCGATCAGTTGCCTTAATGGCAAAATACCAATATCTAAATGTTGTATAATTTTATCCCCTCGTTTTATAATTTAGAATTAACCTCTGGGATACAGAAAAATAATCTGTATTGCAACCTGGCCATTTTGTCGATATATCCCATCAAGTATTCTGAATCTTAATCCATTATCCCGGAGAATGTGAGTAAAATTTACTTCTTGAGATAGTAATATTGAGCCATTATTTCCAATTAACGACGAAACATTATTCGTAACCAATCCTGCTAATTTTACCTTGCCATTGGAAAAATAATATAGCCAATAGTTAGGAAACTCCTGATGGTAGTACCAGTAATTTAGATTATTTTCATTTGAAAAATTGAGCCACCCGCCACTGCCAGGCACGTAATAAATTGGGTATTTGTTAAGATGGTTTGATACGAGATATTGTGATGCATTTTCCCAGCCGTAGAATGGGTAATATAGAGTATCAGGATTATTTTGATAATAATTCATGGTGGATGTGTTCAGGCTATATTCAAAACTGGATACGCTAAATGCGCTCAGGATCACCAATAACGCCCCCAATAAAGTAAGGTATCGATCCCATGGAATTTTTTTTATATTGTTTCGCCCAACAGGGCGAGAAATCGATTGCAAAACTTTGATTGGAGGGTTAAATTTTTGACGTATTAAGTTTAACAAATAAACTATTCCTGAAGAAATCATTATGGCTAAGAAAGGTAACGCAAATATTCCCTCTGATGGCTCAAAATTAGTGTATGAATTTGTCAAATTAAATAATGGTTCCAAAAAACCTGCGAAGAATAATGTCAATATTAGGTAATCAGATTTTAATGACTTATCTGGATGTTTGATTTGAATAAATAGTGAAACGAGGTATATGATTAGAAATGGGAACAGAAAAGTGTAGAACATGGGAATTTGAACTGGACTTCCGTAAGCAAGTACATTCGTCGAAAGTGGAAAAATAAAAATGTTTGCCGGAGAGATGGCATAAATCAGCCTCTTGATAAACAAAATAAATCCAAAGGGGTTATTAGAGGGAAGCGAGGAACTGTAGGGGATAATACTGTTTAGTAAATTGTGAATTGGAGAAGGTATTCTCCAAGCTAAATATACTAATGTCCATATTGAAAAGAATGTAAACATGAATATAAAAAATCCTGATCCAAGGCGATGTCTGAGAAAAACAAGTCGTGAACCAAACTTCTCAAAGATGAAGATTAAGAGAAGAGAAATGATAGAGACCAGAGTAGGAAACCCAAGCCAGATAAACCATGAGGTATAATAGACTGAAAGAGAAACAAAAAGGGCAGGGATTATCAGATACTTATATTCCCCATCGCGGCTAAATCTGTACAAGAATAAAAAAATAAACAAGAAAATAAAAAGGGGAAAAATCTCTATGCCATAACCGACCCGACTGGTAATGATGGCAGATGGTGAAATAGACCACAATAATGCAGCCGTTACTGCAATTCTATGACTTTTGGTTAAATCCTTTGCAACCAAATATAAAGGGAATATCATCAATGAACCGTAAATCACTTCAGGCATCCTGGAAGAGAGGACCGTCGGCCCTAGAAAGTAAAGGGAGCCGATATAGCCATTTAAAAAGTAAAATATCCATTGACTGGTTGAAAAACTGGGTACCATCAATGAAGATATATGATTTAGCTGAGCCAGGGCAGAAATAGAATAATACAATTCATCATTGTATAAACCGGGAGGAGATTTGCCAATTCCCAAAATCCTTAGAGCAAAAGAGAGTAAAAAGATCAGAAGGAGAGTTGGAAAAGGTTTTGCCGCTATTTGTATTTTCATGATCCCCACAGATAAGCTGGAAATACTGTTAGGTCAAAGGACATCTTTATACACCCTCCAGGAAAGTTTAGGGTGAGCTAACAGATAAAGGAGCATTAAAACATTGTAAGGTATTAACCATAACCAGATTGGGTCTTTATCAGATGCGAAATTCATTAATGAAGTAAAAGCACCATAAGTCAACTCCCTATTGATTCGTTTTAATGAAAACTTATGGTCCGGATCAGTGTGGGGATATTCAACAAAATATTCCTTCAGTTCACCACGGGACATGTTTCCAAGCCGTTTAATTCTACGGTCCCACTTTTTCATATAATTCATCATAGATGTTGTTTGATTGTGATAAAAATGTGATTTAGAATCTATTACGCCTTTCGCCAATCCAAGACGCCTGATTCTAAATAGGAGTCTCGTGTCACCATCGAAACCACCCGCTTTAGCTGCCACGGTTCGTCTTATCATTGCACAGTTGGTAAGGCCATAGTGCATTTCCCGTAGCAAGGTGTATCCATCCATCAATGGAGTGCCAGCTCTCTTCATATTATTCACATTTTTTATCTCCATGAGAGATAGTAAGCGGTTAAACCTAGGTGAATTAAGATCAATGGAAGTCTCAGGAATAGATATATTAATTGAGGGGTTTTGAACCATTGGATAAACCAATCGCTTTGCAACTGTGTTTTCAATAAGAAAATTATCAGAGTCTACGTACCAGATGAAGGACGATTTGGTGTGCAACTCACCGAAATGCCTTGCACCATTTTTTCCAACGGAATACATACCTTCCTTTTCAAATACTCTGACTCCAAAGGATTTTGCAATTTCTATTGTATCATCCGTGGAACCACCATCTATAATAGTTGTTAGTATATTTCCGCTATAATCTTGATTTTGTATTGCCCTTAAACAATTTTCTAAAATTTTACCAGAGTTATAAGTTGGCATTATGATATCTATATCTGGTAATTCGCTTATCATTCTTTGATTCCATGTTACATTCATATTAAATCTATTCTCTACGTAAAACCAATATTTCAATAATCATTATATATTCATTATTATGAAAATAAAATGTCTGGTCGAGATTCGTAACATGTGTTAAAAATAATAATAACATTAAGAAAAATCCCAATTTTTTATATTCACCATTTAAATACAAGTCATAAGTCATGAAAGTAAACATTTTCTCAGAAAACCCAATTAATTATTTTGGTGGTGGGGAGAAAATAATCATCTTATTGGCTAACTATTTAACTTCAAGTGGATTTGAGGTCACAGTATTTGAACCAGACCCATCAAATACCTTCTTAAGAGTTGATGATAGCGAAATTGAAGATTTAATTAGTTTTAGCCGTCAGAAATTAAAGTTTCAAACCTCAAAATACCATTCCCCACTCACTCAGAATTTTCCTTTTTTACAAGATTTAAATAAGGAAGCGATTTCATTAATTCTTATTAGAAGATTTCCAAGGACAAAATATGTAAGAGAACTTAAAAAATCAAACAGGAGAGTATTGTTCTGTATCCATGGAATAACACTCGAGCCATTGAAGATTTTCAACCCTTTGATACTGCTCCACCAATTATACATGAGGCTCACAATTGGTAATTTTTCTAAGGAATTATCTGATCAGAGTAGTGTGCATGCGCAGGTTCTTACCATTGGTATGAAAAACGCCTTGTTAACTCATGGGGCTTCACAACACAAGGTTCACGTAATCCCTAATGGGATAGCATCTACAAGGCATATGGCAGTTCGTAATGATGAAAAGTTCTATGTGGTTTTCATGGGTAGGATTGAAAATACCATAAAAGGAATAAATAGGCTTAAGAGAGTTTTGCTCATAACCGCACGAAAAGAACCATTGATAAGGTTTTTTATAATGGGTACTGGCCGCGATAGTAGACTTATGAATGACTTACCTAGTAATACTCAATATCTTGGCTTTGTGGACGAGAATGAGAGATCGAGAATTCTTGCAAACTCCAATCTAATGCTGATAACCTCCAATCTGGACCCATTTCCTCTAACCTTATTGGAAGGATTGGGTTCCGGCTTACCTTTTGTTTCTACACCTATTTCTCCTGCTAGACATATACTGAGTATTAACAATGAAGTTGGGTTGGCGGGTTCTTTCTCACCAAGACAAATTTCCGTGGAAATAGGACAATTTTATAAACGTTGGCTGGAGAATAAAGAGGCTTATTTCAAATTTAGATGTCGGGTAAAAGCCTTTCAAGAAAGGTAAGCCGGAACCCAATCCTT
>JAKBQK010000545.1 GCA_021835265.1 Thermoplasmata archaeon | reverse complement strand
GTTCATTTAACGAGGTAATAGAGCTGCTCCATTTTATCAAGGATGAATGAGGAAGATATGCACCGGCATAATCGAAGTTATTAATTATATATCCGGATGCTAAAAATAAAATGCCGCGCGTCTTTGCCTTTCTCTATGCACTAAGACTGTCATGCATAAGCATCTGACAATTGCTGCAATTGTAAACAAGGTATCTATTCCTGTTGATCCTCCTAAGGAGAAGGCTTTGCACAGGAACAGTATGCTATTATTCAGAATATGCACAGGGGGCTCCGATCGCAAGCCTCATAATACCCTCTCTGCAATACAGGGAAATTCATTTCCAAAAATAAACAAAATGGAGACATCTATAGATGACATGGCAAATGACAGAGGAAATAGTATACGAATAGCGGATGTAAAGGTTCCATTATATTTTATATGCTGTGAAAGAAATACGGACAGATACAATAATGCACAAGCTACGTTATATGAAAGAATGGATGCATAAAATTATTGTTGCGGGGATACATAAAATATTTTTTGTGTAGATTTAACTCTATCCCAACCTACGTACACAAGAATTACCACACCCAAAAAAGCAAATATTTCACTCAACAGAGTGCGGTTAAAAACACCAAGTATCAGTATTATAGCTAAAAATGCTGAATATGTTGCCCAGATAGTCCTAAGTTTTCTTTCAGGCTCTATAATATCAAGCTTATAGAAGTACCTGTAGAGATAGAAGGAAATTGCTCCGAGTATAACAGTCAGGGGTATCAGTATCAATGGGAACCTGTTTCCAACCAGAAATGGAATCCCCAGAAAGATCCCCCATAATAATGAAGGAAGTAAGAGATTTCTTGATCGTGTTGGGTAAGGAACTTTCTTTTTATCATCATTTTTCATGCTTCGGTGAGCAAGAAGGAATAAAATTACTGCAAGAATAATGAGATAGATTACAGAAGTCACCTGCGGGATCCTACCAGAGGATATCGCTCCTTTCATGAGAAACACATAGATTACTGCTGTGACCGGTACCATTGCAGCGTAACTCCATCTGTTCAGGAAAGGTTTTGAAATTCTATTTGGCCAGATTACACGCATTATCAATAGAGTGATTGAGACGGTTACTACTGCGTGAAGTACCATAACATATATTGTCCATGTAATATTCATACCACCGAACGAAAGCCATAAGGTATGGGTCTTTGTGGATTCCATGGTAAAGATGGCAAAACCTTCCTCAAAGATTCCATAGACCAACCCTAGAATAAATATAGTTCCTGTTTTAAGGGAATACCTGGATGAAATGTCAGCAATTATGGAAACCTGAAAGCCATAAAAAGTCAGGCTCATGATGAAAGATACCGGGTAAGCCACGACACCTTCTACGCTTGTGGACCCAGTAAGTATCTCAGCCCCAAAGAAACTTAGTAGACTTATAAGCAAGACAGTAACAATGGGAGAGGAGGAGTTTCTGTAATGTTTGAGTTCTGAATTCGCTTTTGCGGTTTCTCCATCCTCTATGGTCTTGACCACATTCGGCGAAAGCGATCCTTATACTTTACATTTTTCCTTAAGATAGTTATTAGAACTGAGTATTATGAGCAGTTCGAGATTTGATGAATGTTTTAAGCGAATACGGTAAATGCATGCCTTTACTAGTAAAATTCTTATGCCTAAAGTCTTAAAGGTTCATAGCGAAAGAGATTGATAAATAAATCCCAAGATCATAAGTGACTACACGCATCCAATGACCCAACTGCCACTATAAGTTCAAGTTAGGGCATTCAAAGTGGGTTTAGCGAGTGCAATAAGGATTGGATCGACTGGGTATTCATCTGTACAAATTGCAAGACAAAGAATAATTTTCTCATAAGAAAGTGTGAAGGGGATTTTTTGCCATTGATATTGGATCAGTCTTTATCGTCATTTCTCACGGGGACATTGAGGTACACTTGAGTTTTAATCATAGTTATTGCACTTTATTATGGGATCTCCGAAAACACAAGGTCTGGTGTATTCATTTTCCGTTTCATGTTTTCTCTCATCGTCTATGTAGTGTATATGTTCTGTCATGGATTTATTTCAAGATCTTCGGGAAGATCCTACATAATGAGCTAGGTTCAGTGATAAGTGCAGTGTATTCCAGGAACACTTTGGGGAAATATCTACATACAAGAAATGTGGAAGGTCATTTATTGGCGTAGAACGATAAACGCGGCAGAACTTACTGAGCTAACCCTTTATATGAGAGGTTCATGCATAGAAGGGCGTTTTTAAGACAATTATTTCTCTTATATTTGGAATCATAAAAATTTGAATAGGCAGGTTTGAATTTAAATATAGTTCAAAGAAGATATTATTTGGTTATCAGGACTTTAATAACTCTCTACCCTCAACCCTTCTATATCACTAAAATGCTTAATATTTCGTGTGATTAGAATCTCATTTCTTCTCGAGCAGATACCGGCAATCATGGAATCTTCTGGTTCTATTGCTGCTCCATTCTTTCTTTTTTGTGCATAAATCTTTCTAGCCTCTCTTGCAGAATCTTCATCAAAACTTATTATCGATAGCCCATTGAGTATTCGATTTATCTTATTTCTCTCCTGATCCTGTTTAATGCTAAGGGAAACACCA
>JAKBQK010000490.1 GCA_021835265.1 Thermoplasmata archaeon | reverse complement strand
TGGGTTTTCTCGCTCACAGATGTTAAACTCAGGGAAGTTTTTAGGGTGTTAGACTTGCTCAGGGTCTATTCCAAATTTACCTTAATCCCATCTTTCTGGCATAAGCCCATTTGTTCTCTACTTTTCTTGATCGCATTTTTCGTTCCCATCCTTCTCGCTCTTTCTCCCTCCTCCTCAATATCACTGACTTTTCGCGGTAGGCATGCTCCATGAAGCCATCAAAGCTAGAGAATCGTTGCGTGCAATGTGGGCAGGAATAAGAATCTGAGAATCTCCGAACAATGAATTCACTATGGCATTTTGGGCACTTAATAGGATGATCTGTTCTTGTCTCCCATTCATGCTCACACCATGTGCACACCATTCTGGCAGAGAACTCGTTCTTCTTTCCATTATAAAATTTCCTTGAATCACCACTCGGCGGCTTTAATTCACGGAGTTCCTCCGTGCGGTGTATTCTTTGGTGACATTTATTACATACCAGGATCGTTTTCTCGGGAAAGTATGATGTATGATGGATCTGAGCTTTTTCCTTGCCACTAATATCCAAAAACCCTTTGCACTGCTCCAAAAGTGTTTTGTCGAGTATGATGGTACCACAAACCGCACAAAATTTCCTTGACGCATTAACTTCACCAGCCAGAAACTTTCTTATATATCTCTTTTTGCATTCATCCGAACAGAAGAAACCGGGCGCGTTAAATTTATTACCGCATTGATGGTTATGGCATTTTCCGTCCTGATCTACGAAGCTCAACAATCCGTTTCTAAAGATGAAGACGGGTATTTTGAATCGTTTGCTCAGGTAATCATCAGTGAATCCTCTCATGTCAAATGTTAGCCCACCAGGTTCAGATTCTTCATAAAAAGAGATTCTCTTTGCGATTCCTTTCTCGCCAAGGAGTTCAAAGTGAGATAGGACAGAAAGCCACAAGTTTTCGTCAACTCTTTTTGGGAACCAGTAAATCAAAGGTTTTGGATCCATCCATATTGGAATCTCGTTTGTGCCTCTGAAATCTGCATAGAAAGTCACTTTCCCAGACTTGTAGCAAAACAGGCTTGGCTTATTTTTTGTTTCAATATATCCAATTCTCTCCAGATGTTCAGCAATGTCCTTTATTATCCTGAACACCGATTTGGAAATGAGTTTACCAAACCTATCTTCCTGAATCATTCGTCTTTACCATCCCTTCGACTCATTTCCTCATCTTATCCTCTCCATGAACTGAAATGCGTCCTAGCCAGTTATCTGTGTGCAGGCTCTCGTCATGAATGTAGATGAATCTTCTATTATTGAGTTTCTAAAAATGATCAAACTCACAATTACCTAAATACTTCTCTCAATAAGCCTATCACCCTGTCTTGCATAACCGCATACGTCCATTAGAGCACCCAAAATTATATCAGCGGTGCTGTAAAGTGGGAATCCGAAAAATAAGCCAGCAAGGCCCTCCGCAGCCCTGACTATGAGACTTTTTGACTGATAATATCCTGCTTCCCTGATGTAGGGGCAGACTGAACTATGCATAGCAGAAGCATCTTTCTGGAACTCAGCAACAAGACCACTTTTGTGTCTTGGATCAACATATCTTTCCAACTTTCCGCTTTGCTGATACCAATTTTGAAATTTACTCCTTAAATAACTAAACGCATCTTGTTGATTTGCCATTTAAAGTCTCATGCAAGAAAAATTATTAAATCTTTGCAACAAGTGATATCCATCTTTTTGTCTTTTTGTACCGCAAATTAATAATTGGATGCGGCCGGAAAAAATCTAACTTGAGGAGTTGAGGTCTTTGTCCGTCCGCACCCATAAGTGCATTTATCGGATTCATATAGATTTTTGCAGCGAAGGGACGATCTTTAATCCTGAAATGGTGGGCTTTCAACCTCAACAGCTGAAGTTTTCACAGATAGAGTTTCGATCTACTTCATACCACTTCTAGTGTGTAGCAAATCATCGTGAGATAGATACTGCCATTGAAGAGCCAAAGTTTATAAGTAATTTTGTTTTGATCACACATCACAAATGACACTATCTGGTCTCCCAAATTTACCACAAGAATACACTGTTAATGTGGCATTGGCTGATCTTTTAGACCATCAAATAGAAGGCCTAGGCCGAGCAGTTCCAGAAAACAGGACGAGCCCAAAAAACCATAGATTTGATGTGAAAGTTACATACAAAGATGTTGTATTTGTTTTGGAGGCAGCTTACGATGAGTTAGGCGCCGAAATGGACGCTAAAAAGAGACTTGAAGAAGGCTTTATTGACACTGTTTCAGTAGCAATTCATTATGAACCTGCCATATTTAACCACAAAGATACTGTTAGTGAAATAAAAAATGCTTTGATATCAAACTCAATCAAAATGAGGATATTCACACAAGGTAAAGAAGTAAGTATAAATCTTACTAATTTTATGCAAAAGAAAAGTAAGATTGCAACTCAGCATGGTGACTGGATTTATGTCGATTTTAATCAAATCATGCAACTGATGGATTCCATCATTGAATTTCTTGTGACGGAGGATACTACGGCTGAAATATTGAGAGAAATTGAATATAGTATGCAAGATTTCTCCAATACTGCACTAGTAGAACTAGGCGGTGGTCAAAGGGCGCTCA
>JAKBQK010000136.1 GCA_021835265.1 Thermoplasmata archaeon | reverse complement strand
ATAGAAATTCTTTGCCGCACTGATACTATCGGTAAAACACGTTCCTGTTTCCTCTATGGGATCGTATATGTATAACCCCCTTAAACTTCCACCTTCCTTTGACACAAATACTTCTCCTGAACTAGCGAGTGCTTGCCTAACAAATAAAGGGATAAAGTGATCAAAGGTTGGTTTACCAACTTCACTGATTTTTATTATATCATTAATTGACTCAGAGCTTTTCAATCTTCTTATCTTTTCCATTTAATTTTAATTACCTCACCTCATTTAACTTTATTATTTCTTCTATACCTAATAGATAAAAATTAAAAACTATTGTAATATGAAGTAAATTGGTTTAATGGATATTAGTTTCTCAATTAGCGGCCCCAGTGAAACAATAGACGCTTTTATAAAGTGTGCATCACCAGAAAATGATGGCTTTGTTATAATGGAAAGAGTGGAAACTGAAAAATTAACAATTAAAATAAATAATGTTAAACTTTCTTCAATATATAGTTTAACTGATGAATTTTTAAAAATTTTTGAAATTGTTGAAAAAATATATGAAGATTATTCCTGAACTTCGAGATTTAGTTTTTCTGTTAGCTCCTTATACCTGTTTCTAATCGTCACTTCGGTTACTCCTGCAACTTCAGCTACAGATCTTTGGGTTCTCCTTTCATTCATAAGAATTGATGCGATGTATATGGCTGCAGCGGCAACTCCAGTTGGACCTTTTCCTGATGTAAGGTCATTATCCTGTGCAAGTTTAATTATTTCAGCTGCCTGTTTTCTTGTATCCAGGGAGAGCTTAAGCTTACTGCAGAATCTGTTCAGATAATCCTCAGGCTTTGATGGCATTATGTTAAGCTGTAGGTATCTGCTCATGATACGATATGTTCGACCA
This sequence comes from Thermoplasmata archaeon, assembly GCA_021835265.1. The sequence goes on along the minus strand of JAKBQK010000136.1, from coordinate 1,742 downwards.
ATTTCCTTTTTCTTTACCCTTGTTATGGATGCGATCTCGTCCAAGGTTCTTGGCACATTTGTGATTCTGCACGCAGCGTATAGAGAGCCGGCTACAACCCCTTCAATACTCCTACCCCTGATCATGTTCTGTTTGACTGCCTTTCTGTAAATAACAGCTGCAGTTTCTCTAACGTCATTTGGAATACTGAGATTAGATGCCATTCTTTCCATTTCCTGCAATGCCTGTGAAAGGTTTCTCTCTGCGGCATTTGATACCTTTATCCTCTTCTGCCATTTTCTCAGTCTGTATAATTGCGCCCTATTTCTGGTTGGTATGGATTTACCGTAAGAATCCTTATTCTTCCATGATATATCTGTGGATAAACCCTTGTCGTGCAATGTAAAGGTCATTGGGGAACCAGCCCTTGCTCTGGATTCATTCTGCTCTGTGTCGAATGCCCTCCATTCTGGTCCCTGATCAATATAACTTTCGTCGATCACAATACCACATTTATTGCACACCAGTTCACCCCTTTCGTAATCCCTGGAAAGATCAGTTGAACCACATTCCGGACACTTTTCTATCTGCTCAATTTTTCTTTTTTCTTTTTCCATCTAAATCACCTAGTTTTTAACAAATACTCTCCTATCTTCTGAATCAAATTTCTTTGAAAGTACTACTACTCCCATTGGCTCAGAAATGGGGCCAATAATTCTTACTATTCTTCCTACCTTGTTACCTTTGTTGTCAAAAACAGCTCTATTAATCAAATCCTCAGAAACGTTAAGCACTACAAACTCATTTCCTAGGTCATGATAAATAGGGAGAGAAATTTGCATATATTTACCTTATAGTTAACAAGTTAATAAACTATTCGTAATACTTTTAATAGTCCATTTTCAACCTATTTCAATATATCATTGAAATACAGGCACGCAAATAACGAATTCCGACTAAAGTATTAATTGTTTAAGGATCTATAATGAAGACTTTAGCAAAAATATCGATATGTAGAAATTATAAAAGGAAATCAGGAAGTATCATCTATGAAAATTTACGTGGTTGACAATGGTGGTCAGTGGACCCACAAGGAATGGAAAGTCCTGAAAAAGTTGGGAGTGGATTCTGAAATTGTGGACAATGACATTAACTTTGAAGAGATTAAGGACTCCGACGGCTGGGTACTTTCCGGAGGTGCTCCAAGCATAACAAATGAAATTCCTAAGCTAGGGCGGATATCTGAAATTCTTGACAAAACTTCCGTTCCAGTTTTTGGAATATGCATTGGAGCACAGTTTATGGCTCTTCATTTCAAGGGTGAGGTAAGAGCTTCACCCATACCGGAATTCGGAAAGACAAAGGTCAATTTTTTCAATCAGGGAGGAATATTTAAAGAGATTCCATCTGAAATAGTTGTGTGGGAGAATCATAACGATGAAATACTATCTATTTCAGATGATTTCAAAATATGTTCAAACTCAAAAAACTGTAAAGTACAAGCTTTTTACTCTGATAAAAAATCAATGTTTGGTGTGCAATTTCATCCAGAGGTTGAAAACACTCAATACGGTACAGAAATGTTCAAATCCTTTATAGAATATTGTAGAAGGTGAATTAATGATTTCTACTGATGCGTTGATAGAGAAACCAGTATATACAGAAAAAGGAGTGCTTGTTGGTAATGTTTACGACGTTATTCTTGATTTTGAAAGTGGCAACGTCTACGGGTTGTTAATTAAAGATACGAACAGTAATGTTGT
>JAKBQK010000562.1 GCA_021835265.1 Thermoplasmata archaeon | reverse complement strand
ACTTGTTTCGTAAGATCCCGTTCCAACTATGTGCAGAGTGTAAGAATCTGGGTTATTTACCTTTGAAAGAAAAATCTTCCATCCCTCAATAAGTAGGTCTATGCCTTTGGATTTTTCAAGTCTTCCGACAAAAATAAAATTTATCTTTTCATTGTCATGATTTAAATCAAAGGTTTGACCGAATACCTGTGTATCTACTCCATTTGGTAGCAAAAAATCGAATTTTCTATTGAAAAGATCGTTCTGTTGATAAAAAGTTCGAAGGACATGGAATCCATCTATTCGCCGATAGATCATGTTAATTCTTATCAACTTAAGCATCACTTTAAAAAGAAATTCGAGACTCTTAAGTTTGCCTCTAACTGACATACCATGGGTACTACCAATTATCAATGGCCTGTTTTTGATATTAAATAGGCTTGCATAACCATTTGAAAACAGGTACACTACATCAAACCCCTTCAACATTTTTCTCAATGAAGGTTTTAGCCAAATATATAGACTTAAATAAAGGGGGTTTAAAATTAATTCAGACAAAGCCAAGAAAATCTCATTTTTTCTTATATTCCGCAAGTGGGACCCTAAAGAGGAAATCGTGATAACTGGGGTTTTGCCTATAAATGATTTGATCTCCTCCTCCGTTAGTCTTACCTTATCCCAATAATCAGTTTCAATAATAGTCGCAGTGAAGTCAGCAGGAAGGTTTTTAATATATTGAAGCAAAGCCCGTTCCCCGCCCCCACCGAACTTCAAATTTAAATTCATTATAAATAATATTTTTATGGTTTTAGGAATGCCAAATCACTTTAATCCGGAATTGAAAAGACGTTAATGAACATTTTATCACTCTGGCAATTCAAATATCTGAAATGCTTACGTTTCAAAACTGTTCTCTATATGGGATAACAAGCACATCTTGGGCTTTGGAAAACGATTTGAAGAATTGGAAGTGAGAGTAATTCAATTAATATTCATATGCCGCGAAATCTTTGAAAAATTACAACGTTTAAGTTATAATAGTCTCGGCGTGATAGGTCAGGCACGGAATATAATATTAAATATTTAGATATTAAAATGTTATTAGCCTGTAAGTTTGATTCAACGCCCTAATGACTAAAAATGAATGAGGAAAAATGCTTGACATCAGCGTAGCGATAATCAATGGATCAAGATATTTCGAGGGTACCTATGTTGCATCGATTAATCTTTATTATGAATTTTCGAAATACGTAAGCACCGTAAACTGGTATCAATGCATAGACCCGGTTGATTATGAATCCCACAAATCTTTTGGCAAATCTGTTTTAGGAATTAGATTTCCTTTAAGATTTTTAGAAATGGGCATTAATAGATTATTTGTATTTCCGAGTAAACTACGCTCATTGGATGAAGATATCATCGTTGTCTGTGATTTATCATTAATGTCAATCGTAAAAGATTTAGACAAAAAGATAATAGTTAAAGTAACAGACTTAAGACCCTTGTCAAAATATAGTGATAATTTCCTTACTTCCTTAATGTATCGACATCAAATTAAAAAATTGACTCCAAAAATGGAAGTAATTGCCTCAACTCAGTTCGTTAAAAGAGAAATAAGCCGTTATACTAATGCTAGAGTGAATATTATCCCGGAGTACTTCATTAAAAATGACCAAATAGATACACAAAAGAAAAAGAACCTTTTATCAAAGAACGAAAATGAACGCATTAAAGTAATTTACGTAGCTCAAGATCGCCAGTATAAGAACATTAAATTTTTCGTTTCCATAGCTAAAGCATTCTATGATGAAGGTAATTCAAAGGTTACCTTTATTTTAGTCTCGAAATTAAGAAATCGAACGATAAGATATATCAGAAATTTGAAAATGAATAACCTTACTGTGAAATTTAACTTACCCGACATGACTGAAATTTACGATGTTGGAGACATCATGGCATACGTGTCAAGTTACGAAGGTTTTGGGATACCAGTTATAGAAGCTATGAGCAAAGGGATTCCAGTCCTTCTTCAAGACATAGAACCATTTAGAGAGACAGCAGGTGCAGCAGGTATATACATAAATCAACTCATAACATCAGACTGGGTTCGAGAAATTAAAAGACTTATTTCTAGTCCAACTTTGTATGACCAAAAGAGCGTGGAGTCTATTATACAAAGCACGAAGTTTTCAGAAGAAAACATGGCTTCTGGAGTCAAGGATCTGCTTAAACACGTCTCTGATAATATGCTTGCGGAATCAATAAAAGAATTTTAAACTTTTAAATAAAACTTCAGAGTTTTGAAGTTACCTTTCTATTTCGGACATTTCCTTTATTGCTGTCTTAAGATCGTATGAAGGCTTGAACTGAAGCTCCCTAAAAGCTTTCCTCATATCTGCTTGCGTGAACATCTGGTAATTCCTGAATGGGTTGTCGACATGCACAATCTTCGAGTCACTTTTGCAAATACTCTTAATCATCGCTGCAATTTCATTAAATGATGTGGTAATGCCGGTTCCAACGTTATAACTTTCACCAGCTTTACCACGTTCATATGCAGCTATTGACGCTGCAGCAGTATCTTTTACATAAATGAAATCCCTGCTTTGCGTTCCGTCTCCAAAAATTTCAATATCTTTGCCCTTTAATGCGG
>JAKBQK010000057.1 GCA_021835265.1 Thermoplasmata archaeon | reverse complement strand
ATCCTGAAGCCTATGTTGAAGGTTCTGATGTACTTGTTGGAAAGACATCACCACCCAGATTCCTTGAAGAGGGAAATGAGAGGCTGGGTCCACAGAAGAGGAGAGAATCATCCATAACCATGAGGCCAAACGAAAACGGATATGTGGATAATGTTATACTAACTGTATCAGAAAGCAACAGTAAAATTGTTAAGATTAAGGTGAGAAGTGACAGGATTCCAGAGCTTGGAGACAAATTTGCATCCAGGCACGGGCAAAAGGGTGTAATCGGGGCACTTATTGCCCAGGAGGATATGCCATTCACAGAATCAGGAATTATCCCTGATATTCTCATAAATCCACATGCAATCCCTTCAAGAATGACCATTGGTCATATACTGGAAATGATTGGGGGAAAGGTTGCCTCAATGAGGGGAAGTACTGTAGATGGTACAATATTCAAGGGGGAACCGGAACAGTCCCTAAGAGAAGAGCTTCTGAAATATGGTCTTACCTATGACTGTACTGAAACAATGTATGATGGAATAACTGGAAAGAGACTGGAAGCACAGATATTCACTGGAGTAATATATTACCAGAAACTTCATCATATGGTTGCAGGTAAATTCCATGCAAGATCAAGGGGACCGGTTCAGATACTCACCAGGCAGCCAACAGAAGGTAGGTCAAGACAGGGAGGACTGAGATTTGGTGAAATGGAGAGAGATACCTTAATCGCACACGGAGCCGCCATGGTTATAAAGGACAGACTTCTTGATCAGAGTGATGGCACAATACTGTATGTGTGCGGTAACCAGTCATGCGGTCATATTGCAATTATGGATAGGAGAAAAGGTACTTTGAGATGCCCGGTTTGTGGAAATACTGGAAATATACATCCAGTTGAAACAAGCTATGCATTCAAGCTGATGAGAGATGAACTGATGTCAATGGGTGTAATGATGAGATTAATACTGGGTGATCTGAAATGAATAGTTTTATTTCAAAGAGAATAAACAATATTCAATTCGCCATACTATCACCAGATGAGATAAGAAAGATGTCGCAGGTCAGAGTCATAACTGCTGATACATATGACGATGACGGATATCCAATCGAGAGGGGTCTGATGGATCTCCATATGGGTGTAATAGAGCCGGGACTAAAGTGTGCAACATGTTCAGGGAAAGTTGATGAATGCCCTGGACACTTCGGACATATAGATCTTGCGATGCCTGTTGTTCAGGTTGGATTTGTAAAGGAAATTAAAATGTTCCTGGATGGAACATGCAAGAACTGTAGCAGGGTAAAACTGACCAACGATGAAATGGAAGCATATGGAAGAAGACTTTCCGAAAAGAAACTTGAGGAATTTGATCCTGAACTCCTCACTCTAATAATCAAGAAGAATCTTGATCAGGCAATAAAGAGAGAAGTTTGCCCACACTGTGGCTTCAAAAATCTTAGTGTAATACTGGATAAACCCACAACATTCAGAGAAGGGGCAAAATCTGGCGGTGCAGCAGAAAAGAAAATCACACCAAAAGAAATCAGGGAAAGACTGGAAAAGATTCCTGATGACGATCTAATATATTTCGGACTCAACAAGGATTTTGTTAGACCTGAATGGATGATCCTTACTGCTCTTCCTGTTCCACCCATAAACGTAAGACCATCCATAACACTGGAAACTGGAGAAAGGAGTGAAGATGATCTAACCCATAAACTGGTTGATATTATAAGAATCTCCCAGAGATTAAGGGAAAGCAGGGACAATGGATCCCCACAGCTTATTATTGAGGATCTGTGGGACCTTTTGCAGTTCCATGTTACAACATATTTTGACAACCAGACTGCGGGTATACCACCTGCAAGACACAGATCCGGAAGGCCGCTCAAAACACTTGTACAGAGGATGAAGGGTAAGGAGGGAAGGTTCAGGTCTAATCTATCCGGTAAAAGGGTAAATTTTTCAGCAAGAACTGTGATATCCCCTGAGCCATTTCTATCCATAAACGAGGTTGGAGTACCTGAGAAGGCAGCAAGAGAACTTACTGTGCCAGTTACGATAAACCAGTTCAACATTGATGTAATGAGGGAATGGGTTAAGAGAGGTCCAGCACCAACAAAAGAAAACGGTAATTACGAATCTGGTGTGAACTACATTCTCAGGCCAGATGGAAGAAGGGTAAAGATCACAGACATGAATGCAGAGGACAACAGCCAGAAAATAGATATAGGCTGGGTAGTTGAAAGACAGTTAAGTGAGGGTGATATTGTACTGTTCAACAGGCAGCCGTCCCTTCACAGAATGTCCATGATGGGTCATACAGTAAGAATTCTTAAGGGACAGACGTTCAGGTTTAATCTTGCAGTATGTACCCCATACAATGCAGACTTTGACGGGGATGAAATGAATCTTCATGTCCTTCAAAAAGAAGAGGGAAGAGCTGAAGCGAGAATAATAATGAAGGTACAGGAACAGATAATGTCACCAAGATTTGGTGGACCTATCATCGGTGGAATCCATGATCACGTAACCGCATTATTCCTTCTTACTCATGGCAATCCCCTTTTCACAGAAAAAGAGACGATGCACATCATGAGTTATCTGCCAATGGATAAGGAGCTAAAACCTGTAAAGGAAGAGAATGGGATAAAATACTACTCTGGAAGGGATATATTTTCGGTCATTCTACCTGATGATTTTAACCTGAGATTCAGAAGCAAACTCTGTTCAGGAGCAAGAAGAACAGACGATGGTAGCCTCTACTGTGAATACGAGGAAAACCAGGAAGATATAGATGTGGTTATAATTGATGGAAAGATGATTCATGGGACAATTGATGAAACAGCCATATCTCCATTTGCAGGTAAAATTATTGATAAAATATACAGGAAATTTGGGTCCCCTGCCGCTGCAGACTTTATTGATAAGATGACCAGACTTGCCGTTGCGTTCATCAGTTTCAGGGGGTTCTCAACAGGTATAGGAGACTATGATATTCCAGAAAATGCAATCAGTGAAATAAGGGAAATAGCCTTAAAGGCAGAGAAAGAAGTAGATAATTATGTAACTGACTTCAAGGAGGAAAGAATGAACCCCAGGGAAGGAAAATCTATTGAAGAAACACTGGAAGAAGAAATCATGAAGGTTACAGGAGAGGCCAGAGATCAATCAGGGAAGATAGCATCTCAGTACCTGGGTCTGACCAATCCATCAGTTATAATGGCAAGATCTGGTGCCAGGGCAAAAATGCTTAACATATCAGAAGTAGCAGGAATGGTCGGACAGCAGTCTGTAAGAGGACAGAGACTTAACAGGGGCTATGACAGAAGAACACTGCCACACTTCAAAAAGGATGATCTAGGTGCAGATTCAAGGGGATTCGTGAAGTCTTCGTATAAGGTTGGACTGAATCCACTGGAATATTTCCTGCACAGTATTGGAGGAAGGGAAGGTCTTGTTGATACAGCAGTAAGAACTTCAAGAAGTGGTTACATGCAGAGAAGATTGATCAATGCATTCGAGGATCTTAAGGTGAATGAAAAAAGACAGGTAACAGACACAGTAGGTGAGATTATACAGTTCAAGTACGGGGATGATGGTATAGATCCCACAAAGAGTGAAAATGGAGAGGCACTGGATATAAACTACATCCTGTTCGACGAAGAAAATGGTGGTCAGTAATGAAGGTAATTCTTTGGAAGGATACTAAAAAGAACATTGATGTGCTTCTTGAAAAGTCTGGGAATGTGGCATATGCAGTCGATTTCCCAGTTTCTGAGGGCATTGAGGAAGCATACATAAGCGTTGACAAGAAAAGAGTCACATACAGGGCAAAAATAGCATCAATCAATTCCTATGAACAGCAGTCAGAAAAGAAGTCAAATGCAAAGGGCAAAAAGGGGAAGGAAACTGGAGAAGTCATACTAAAGAAGAAAACAGGTCTCAAAACAATAATTCTTCTTGAGTCACTGGAAGAATTAACACCTCCAATTCCATCTTCAGATTTCAATATGGGAAGGAACAAGATAAATTCAGTCGATTCTTACTATGAAGCAGATCTGGAAAGAATAGTGATAACGCAGAAGGAAAAATACTATTCAGATGTTGATAGTTCTGTAAAACAGCTTATAGAGAAAGAACTGGATAAGGGAGCAGTATTACCACTGAGCATTGCCGAGAAACTTATATCACTAAAAAAGGAAAAGGGCGAGGAATTCTTCAAGAAGATTCTGAAAAGAGTTGAAAACGATCTGGAGGCAAGGCAGATAGATCCATTTGAGGCAGTTGGAATTATTGCAGCGCAGAGCATTGGGGAACCAGGAACACAGATGACAATGAGAACATTCCACTATGCTGGTGTCAAAGAAGTGGATGTTACACTGGGTCTGCCGAGACTTATTGAAATAGTTGACGCAAGAAGAACTCCATCAACACCTTCAATGGATATATTTCTTAAACCTGAATATGCCAAGGATGAGGATGCGGTCAGCAGGGTTATAAAGGATATTGAAAACACCAGCATCATTGATGTTGCAGATGTTATTACAGACACAGATGAAATGACAGTAATCATAAGAGCGAATAAGAAACTGATGGACAGGAGAAGAATAAAGCTTCAGGATATCATGGACGCAGTTTCAGGTATAAAACTTATAACGGTCATTCAGAAGGAAAATGGAGATATTGAAATAAAGGCACAGCAGGAATCATATAAGAGACTGTACCAGCTACAGGAACAGATAAAGGTAGTGAACATAAAAGGTTTGTCAGGAATTAAGAGGGCCGTTGCAGTAAAAGAAAGAGATGGAACTTATAAGTTACAGACACAGGGATCAAACCTGAAGCAGGTTCTCGAAATAGAGGAAGTAGATGCAGTCAGGACCACAACAAATGATATAGTGGAAATTGCAAATGTACTGGGCATAGAAGCTGCAAGAAATGCTATTCTGAAAGAATCCCGTGACACACTAAAAGAACAGTCTCTTGATGTTGATGAAAGACATCTGATGGTAGTGGCTGACATGATGACCTTTGAAGGTCAGGTCAGGGCCGTGGGCAGGCAGGGAATTTCTGGTAAGAAAAGCAGTGTTCTGGCAAGGGCCGCCTTTGAAATCACCGTGAAACACCTGATGAGAGCTGGAATAGTAGGAGAAACCGATCCGCTTACAGGAGTTGCAGAAAATATTATCGTTGGACAGCCCATAACTCTAGGTACAGGGGCAGTAGATCTGGTTTACAGGGGGAATGGACCTGATAAGGGTGAATAAACTTGGCTTCGAAAGGAATAGTTATTGACAACAGGATAATGGAATACAGGGCACTTTTTGAAAAGGTTGCCAGAGGAGTACAGCCAGAAGAATGCATGGAGAACGAAGACATGGTGGTGTTTATCGTGGGGGAAAGAAGAATGGCAGAAATGTTCAAAAGAAATCAAAATGTCATTCAAAACCTCAGGGAAAAGATAAACAAACACATTCTGGTTGCCGAGTATTCCAAAGACCTTCTCACATTTATCAAGAATCTGTATTTCAGATACGGGGTTAAGGAGATCGACATTTCATGGAAACAGGGTCAGGTTGACGTTCAGGTCGGTGTGGAATTATCTGAGGTTGGAAAGGCCATTGGCAAAGAGGGTAGAAACGTAAAACTCATGAAGGAAGTTGCATCAAGGTTTTACGAAATAAGGAATTTTGGGATTAAGCAGCCTGCCTGATCCTTTTTACCCATATTTTTAGTTTTAGAGGAAAAACTTCGGTTATAAAAGTAAATATACGGAAATCGTATGACATACTACAACATGAGAGGTTATAATGCCGTATAAGAATAATGACGATAATGAAGAAAATTTTACGAGAGTAATAGTTCCAAACAAGAGAAAGGGTGAACTCTATGGTATAGTTGAAAAGCTATCAGGTGGGTCCCATCTTTCAGTTATGTGTGAGGATGGCTACACAAGAACGGCCAGGATACCCGGCAAGATGAAGAAGAGGATGTGGATAAGGGAAAACGATCTGGTAATCGTAAAGCCATGGCAGTTCCAGACAGAAAAGGCTGATATTGTTTACAGGTATACTCAAACACAGGCAAATTATCTGAGCAGAAATTCTGCTCTGCCAGAACTTATTAACATATTTAAATAGAGCAAGAGATGGAAGATAAAAGCGCACTGAAACAGCTAATTGACAGGGACGAATTCAATTTCAATGAGTTCATAGACGAAAAGACCGAAGGTCTTGTTTTTGACAAAAGAACCCTTGACAGCATATATACTCTCTTCAAGCAGTTCAATATAAAATATGTTGACTATCCCATATCATCAGGGAAGGAATCACTGGTCTTTAAGGTGGAAGGAGAGAAGAAGGGTGTTGTGATGAAGATATTTAAAACATCAACACTGAGATTTCAGCATATAAATGACTATATAGATGGAGACCCAAGATTTGCAAAGCAGAGAAAATCAAGGGGATCACTTATATTCGTCTGGGCAAGGAAGGAATATGCCAATCTTCTGGAGTGCAGAAAATTTGGTATACGAACACCAGAACCCATGGCAGTGGAAAAGAACATAATCCTCATGAGTTACATTGGTGACAGGAGGTCTCCGGCAAAGAAGTTAAAGGATGTGAACGAGCAGGATATGCAGTTATATTTTAATTCATCAATGAACGAATACAGGAAGATGGTGGAAAAGGCAAAAATTATCCATGCTGATTTCAGTGAATATAATGTACTCTGTTACCGAAAGAAATCCTATATTATTGATATGGGTCAGGCTGTTTCATATAAGCATCCAAAGGCAAAGGACTTTCTTGTGAGGGATATGAATAATATGAAGGCATTTGCAAAGAGAAATGGCTTGGAATTTAATTTAGATGAGCCAGTATTTCCAGGTGAAAGAGATGAGTGAGGAAAGCGATCACATAGAAAATTCAATCAGTATAAGAATACCAAGAGACAGGATAGGTGCTCTGGTAGGTAGGGAAGGAAAAACAAAGAAAGACATAGAGGAAATGTCGGGATGCATTCTTGACATAGACTCTACGGATGGAGATATTCTGGTAACTGCAAAGGAAAGTACAGATCCACTGAAGGTAAACGCAACAGCTGAGGTAGTGAAGGCCATAGGAAGAGGTTTCAGTCCGGAAAGGGCATTCTATCTTTATAGCGATGGATTTCAGCTTGTGGTAATTTCTCTCAGGGAATTTGCAAGAAAAGGATCAAACAGGATCAATGAAATAAAGGGAAGAATTATAGGCAGGCAGGGGAAAACAAGGCAAATAGTTGAAGATATCACAGACTGCTTCGTATGCGTTTATGGTGATACTGTATCTCTCATAGGAGATTACATTTCAATGAGATATGCACTGCAGGCACTTCAGATGATAATCGAGGGAAAGAAGCAGAGAACAGTTTACACCTACCTTGAATCCAAGGCAAAGGAACTTAAGGCAGAAAGGATCGCAGAATCTTTCAGATAATTTCATTTTTACAAATTTCAAATCATGATTTTTGGTGTACTCATTGAATACAGCATAAAATAGGCAGGATCACATTAATAACATATATATCCAAATAACAAATACGGTATAACAGCGGGGTGGGGTAGTTAGGAAATCCCGACGGGCTCATAACCCGTAGATCGATGGTTCAAATCCATTCCCCGCTATTGCGAATTTATGAAGTCTATAAGTTCACTGAATGATTTCTTTCCATCAAATCTTATATTCACGAAGCCTGCTTCTTTTAGGGTTGAAAAAGTTGTCTTTCCAATAGGATAGGCAGGATTATCTAAATATCTACCACCAGTATACTGATTGAATAATTTGACCTCGAGTGGTGAAGTGAATATCAGGGCTATTTGTTTATTCTTTACTGCCCTGGCTATGTTATCTCTCTGATCGATATTCTCATATTTGTAAAGATAGAAGTTTTCACTGTAAATTCCTGCCTTCCTTAGATCTTCATTGAGCACACTGGAATGGGTCATGCCTCTAGGAATCAGTACCCTTTTTGGCTTATAATCCGCTATAAAAGATGCAAAGCCTCCAGAATAGGAATCACTGCATACCAGTGGATTGTTGACATATTTCATCAATTCTCTTGCAGTGGAATCACCAATGGAGAATATCATCATCTTTTCATCGATTTCACTGTATATACTGAAAAAATATCTGACTCCTGTGGAACTGGTGAAAGCAATACCATCAAACATTTCAAGATCCAGAGATTTTACATTATCAAGTTTTAAGATCCTTACTAAAGGTATATTCAGAACCTCTTTTCCCCTTATTTCAACCTCTTTGAATTTTTCTTCTGGTCTAAAGCTAATAATCACCATAATTCATTATCTCTTTTACATTTCTGGCGACCATTTCAGCCTCCTGTAAAGTTCTGACCTTAATCCTGATGGAAATCACATTTTCCCTGATATTTATATCCATATAGAGAAATTCAGTCTCAGGATTATACAGAATTCCATTTGGCACTGAGCAGCCCATGTTAAAAATGCCCGATATCCTTCGTTCAACATCCCATCTCTTTCTGGCAGTTGGATCTTCTGTGATCTTTATATCATCATAATTAGGGGAATCCTTCCTTGCTATTACAGCTATTATGCCCTGACCTGGAGCAGGAACAAAAATACTCTCATCAAGAATCTCATAATCTCTACTGGGATACATTCTTACCATTGCGGCCTCTGATAATACTATCCCATCGTAATTCCCAGCATCCAGCTTATTTAACCTTGTATCAATGTTACCCCTAAGTCCGAATACATCCCAGTTCTTAGCATGTTTTCGAATCTGTTCTTCTCTTCTGGGTGACGAGGTTCCAATTTTCATCCTTCCAGTCCCTTCCAAATCTCTCCTAAAGACTATCACGTCATGATAATTTTTCCAGTCAAAAACAGAGACAACTTCAAGCTCTTTGTTCAAAATTGTCGGCAAATCCTTTCCACTGTGCACCGCACAGTCCAGATCCCCATTTAGCACCATCCTGTTTATTTCGTTAACAAAAAGACCCTGTCCACCAATCTCCTTTAGCGGTCTCTCCCTATCCATGTCTCCCTTACTTCTGATCTTAACAATTTCATGGTTTCTACCAAGAATATTGGTAAACATCTCAGTTTGAATTAATGCTAACCTGCTCTCTCTCGTTCCTATCTTCATTCATATCAAACTCCAGGGTGTACACCATCTTAAAAACAGCCATTTCAACCTCCTCTGGTGTATGTGCCATACCAACAAAAGACGCCTCAAACTGACCGGGTGAAAAATAGATTCCGTGCTTTTTGGAAAAATTAAAAAATTTCATGAACTTTTTTCTGTCTGATTTCAGAGCCGTTTCGTAGTTCCAAACCCTTTCTTCATTAAAGAATATGGTAAACATGTTATAGACCCTGTTTACCTGAACGCCCATATCAGAGAAACTCTTCAATTTATCCTCAACCCACGTTGCCAGACTTATTGTATATTCATAATCTTTGTCTTTAAGGAAATTCAGGGTTGCCAGCCCAGACGCAACAGTAAATGGATTTGCGCTGAATGTTCCAGATTGATACACATTTCCTTCTGGGCTGATCCTATTCATTATATCTGCTCTTCCACCAAAGAGACCAACAGGCATTCCACCACCAATTATTTTGCCCATAGTTGTTAAATCTGGCTTAACACCTATAATATCCTGATAGGCTCCGTATCTGAATCTAAATCCTGTAATAACCTCATCAAAAATCAACAATGCGCCATATTCTTCCGTGATCTCCCTGAGAAATTTCAGGAATCCTTTCTCAGGTCCAATTACGCCAAGATTGCCAAGAACCGGCTCCGTAATAACCGCTGCTATATCCTTTCCATGTAGTTTAAATAATTCCCTTATGGATTCCTCATTGTTGAAATCTCCCACAAGAACAGTTTTTGCAACTTCCTCCGGGATACCTGGGCTTGAAGGTGTACCGAAATTCAATGCACCACTTCCAGCACTTACCAGTACGTAGTCATGGGCTCCATGAAATCCCGCATTCATCTTAAGTATCAGTTTTCTGCCTGTAAAGGCCCTCGCCAGCCGGATTGCATGCATGGTTGCCTCAGTTCCTGAATTTGTGAATCTCATCTTTTCAATAGACGGAACAGCTTTTTGAATGATCTCTCCCAGTTCTATCTCATTTTCAGTGGGAACTCCTTCAGGGATCGTATTATCCAGCAAATACATTATTTCTTCAGCTATGGTGGTATTAGAATATCCAGCGAAATTAACACCAAAACCCATGCAGAAATCCAGATATTCCTTTCCTTCCACATCAAAAATTCTGGAACCAGAAGCACGTGAAAAATATGTTGGATATGGCTCATAGAACCTAACAGGTGAATTAACTCCACCAGGGAAAAGCCTGGATGCTCTTTTAAATAGATCATCGGAAAGCATGAAGGTATATTTTTTCCTATCAATTTATGTTTTTCATTTTAAGGCAATAGAATTTATTGATTGATCCAATTACTGAGGGATTTGAAAAATCTTGCAATGGAAGTTGAGGAAAAGGATGCAGAATCCTTCATAAAGAAAGCTAAAAGAGAAGGAAAATTAATCAGGAACCTGAGATCTCTGAAGGAAAATGGAAAGGTTATCATTCCAGTTAGAGAAAGAGTGCAATTTCAAAATGCAATATTATGTGAAAGAGATTTCTCCAGGAAAGAAGATGTCACAGTACCTGATGTGATCAGCAGTATCATTGAAGATGGAAGTCAAAGGATCAGATGGCAGAGAATGGGAACTACAGTTGTATTCAGCAGGGATTATGACAAATTGGAAACGATCTCAAGAGTACTGGTAGAGAAGTCTATAGCAACGCAGGTGTACGTAAGGGATGGAAAAATTGAGGGTGAAATCAGAAAACCAAAACTCAGGCTTATTGCCGGAAAACCAGGCGATACAATGTATCTGGAAAATGGTGTTACCTTTATCACAAGCCCAGCTAGATTGATGATGAGCAAGGGAAATATAGTTGAAAGAGGTCTCCCATCAATCAGGAAGATAAATCCCAGAGCTGTGCTTGATATGTTTGCCGGTATTGGTTATTTCTCCTTACCAATTGCAAAACTTGAAAGTGTTGAAAATGTAACGGCAATAGATCTCAATAAAGAGGCTCTTGAATATCTGGAAAAAAGTGCAGCTTATAATGGGGTAAAGGATAGGATTATAACTCGCAACATGGACTGCAGGCTTTTTATTACGGAAGAAAAGTATGATCTAGTAGTCATGGGAAATTTCAAGTCAAAAATTTATCTTCCTGCAGGTCTATCTCATGTTTCAAAGAATGGGTTCATTTTACTTCATCACCTGGAACTGACAGGTAATATCAAAAATAGTGTGTACGATATTATGAAATCTGCCAGATACCTTGGGTATTTATTAATGCCATTGGACAGTCACATTGTGAAATCCTATTCCCCACATGTATGGCATATAAGTTCACTATTTCAGGTGATCTAGTTATCAGGTTCTATTAGAACAAACGTTAGATTTAAGGCATTTTTTTCCAGAAATAGTTTATTCTCGAATTCAGATAGAACACAACAAGGTTTAAAACCACCCTTAACATATTGCATTGAATAAAAATATGGCGGCAAGAAGAAAGTATACCCCTAAAAAACCAGGTCAGAACAAGAGGGGACGGTATTACGGATATAATGATAGAAATGAAACACCCAGGCCAAAACGGATTAAGAAACTGGATATGAGGAAAAGCGAGGAATTCAATTTCATGCTATCAAAGGCAGTAGAATCCCTACCCGATAGCATAAGGGGCTCAATAACTGGTGGAATATATGCCATTGCATCCAGACAGGGAATCAGCGAGGCCAGGGATTTTGTTATAAAGAAAAAGGAAGAAGGTGTTCTTGATGAGGGAACCCAGAAACAGATATGGAATTTACTGAATGACTACTCAACATACAGATAAGGACTTCTCCACAGCACTGGAGGAAAAAGTGCTAAAATATACTGAAATAGAAAACAGGGCTCTTGAAGTACTTTCCATAAGCGTTCCAGAAAATTCACTTCTATATGAATTTGCCAAGAGCTCATTAGAGATGATATATTCATATTTCTCCGACGCGAAACATTTTCAGGAAGTTGGCGACTTAATAAATGCGCTATCATGCCTCAACTATTCATATGGATGGCTGGATAGTGGGGTAAGACTTGGCATCTTCAAAACTGATGGGGATTATAGGAAATTTACCTTTTACAAATAACCAAACTTTACAAAAAGAATATATATATTTTAAAGATAAGGAGCAACCGCAAGGGATAACATTTAAGCATGTTAAAGGACTGGTGAATTAATGCCTGACGAAAAAGAAAAAACTGATTTCCAATACATTGTAAGAATTGCAAGCATGGATCTTAACGGAGAAAGAGATGTAGTTCTGGCTCTGGCAGATCTCAAAGGTATCGGCATAAGATTGGCTGAAACCCTAACGAAAAAGCTAGAGATTGATGAAAGTATGAGACTGGGAGACCTCAGCGAGGAAAAAATAGAGGAGATAAGGGATTATATCGAATCTGAAGAGTATGAAGATATTCCCGCGTGGATGATGAACAACCGTTCAGATCCTGTAACTGGAAAAAATATGAATCTGGTTGGGAATGACCTCAATGTGCAGATTCAGGATAATATCAACACAATGAAAAAGATAAGATCATACAGAGGGATAAGACATGAAACCCATCACAAGGTGAGGGGTCAGAGAACCAGAAGTAACGGCAGGAAGGGACTGACAGTGGGCGTACAAAGGAAAAAGGAGTGATTTTGATTGGGAGATCCAAAGTTTCAGAAAAAATTATATTCAACACCAAGGCATCCTTGGGAAAAAGATAGAATAGACGAAGAGAGAAAGACTATAAATTTATATGGTCTGAAGAACAAGAAGGAGCTATGGAGAAGTCAGGCAAGTCTTGATTCCATACGAGCCCAGGCAAGGGAGTTGCAGGCAAGGACAAGAAGAAATGATCCTCTTGCCATAAAGCAGTTGAACCTTCTACTAGCACGATTGAACAGGTACAAAATATCCACAGGAAATGCATCTCTTGATGATATTCTGTCTTTGACCATAGAGAGCGTTCTTGAAAGAAGACTTCAAACAATAGTATTCAGGAAGAACCTTGCAAAGACCGTAAAACAGGCAAGGCAAATGATAACCCACGGTCATATATTAATGAATGGAAGACGAGTAACTGTACCCGGGCTTCTCGTTGAGGCAAGTGTAGAAGATTCCATAGAATACAGCGAATTTTCACCATTCATAGATGATAAACATCCGGTAAGGCTTGTGATAGCAGGCGATCAAAAGGTAGAAGATGAACCACAAGAGTCAGCAGAACCTGAAAATTCAGAGGAGGTAGAAAAAGTTGAATAAAACGGGAATAGCACACATTTATTCCTCGCAGAATAATACAATCATACTTGTTACAGATCAAACTGGAGCTGAAACACTTGCAAAGGCAACAGGTGGAAT
>JAKBQK010000263.1 GCA_021835265.1 Thermoplasmata archaeon | reverse complement strand
CCACTTGAGGAGAGTGATAAAGCAACAAGATGTGCACTGTTCCCAATAACATATACCATGTCCAGTATGTATAAATATTCAGTAACATCGTTGTTCAAGAAAGCAAGAATATTGATAACCAGAATAACTATAGAGATTATACCAACAGTAAAAATTGCATAAATGCTCTTTTTCATCGAGTTATTACTTATAGGTGCATAATAAACCTATCCTTTAGTCTCAAAAACAGACTTTGATAACTAAAGTAGTTCATATCTAATCAAAAAATGAAATAAAACAGCTTTAGGATTAAAAATAGAATTTGCAGTAATATCAAGAAAGCTTTATGATTTTGTATTGAGAATAACATGTAACAACAAATCTTCAGAAAATCTGAAAGGTTTAACATAGGCTTTGTTGTTGAAATCAAAAACTGATGCCATATAAAAAATAGGGAGGTTCTATTGACCTGCCATGTGAAGAAGGTTTATATTTCTCTGTTCTTTATTTCAATACCTGTAATATCTTCTGATTGACAGGTAAAATAAGGCCACTGAGGTTCCTACTATGGAGGACAGGAATATTAGGGGGGACAGATCAAAAATTGAGATATGGTTCAACATTACAACTCCACTAGTTGGACTTCTAAGGAAATAGCTATTCAACTCCTCTACATTGAGCACGGGTAATATACCACTCATCACATTCAGGGTTCTTATATTATCAAGCACTGGTTTAAACAGAGAGTTACCTGTATAAAATGGCAAAAAAGAACCTAGTTCAAGTATGGATTGCAGGATAGAAGAGATTATGGGATATCCCAATACCAAGAATAATGTTAGGAATGTTTTAGGGGTTGATCTGCCTATGAAATAGGTACCTACAAGGAGATAAATGGATGTAAATACAGTATATGCCGCAAGACTAAATAAATAGATATAGAGAAAAGCAAGACCTGAAAGAGAATATTTTAACACTGCTTCTGAAATGATATATGTGGCAAAAAACGCAAAACCCTCAAATATTGACATAGTGATGAGGGAAGAGGTGAATTCAATCATTACTGTGTGCCATCTCTTTCTGGGCAGTGACAGATAATACTTATAAACAGAGGGGTTGAACATTGGTACAAATAGCATTAAAACCATAAAAACAGCTACCAGCAACATTATCTCAGAGCCGGTATTGCCAAGTAATCCCACTAGGGAAATTTCAGAAAATTGTGAGGATAAAAGACTACTTCTAAAATTAGTACTCATAAATGTCCCATTAATAAAGAATGTTACATTGTACGCTTCATTCATTGATAGAACATTTTGCTCGTTTGAGTTAAATGCATAAATCTTATTGTATGAATAATTTCCCAGATAGACCATTGGTCCTACTGAATTATTTTGCTGAGGATTATACAGGTGGTAAGATAGGTTGTAAATTCCCCCTTTGGGTCCCTGAACCAAAATGACTGGGGAAAGCCCGTAATATCCTAATAGATAAGAGGGCAGGTAAGCTATGTACATGTTACCCGTTGTACTTTTATTTTTCGTGTTTATTATTTGATAAGAGCTGAAGCCGAATCTGTCATCCTTTTGGTTTGCCAACTGATATCCCTTAGTATTTAGCACGGAATAGTTTTCTACACAGTAGGATAAAATTGAATATTCCTTGTTATCATATATCTTTGGTGAAAGTGACATTAAATATGAATTATTGAGTGTGAAATTACCCTGATTGCCTGTCTTTTGCACGAAATATATATTGAAGGATGTGAAGCTTTTGACTATTAAATTTTGGGCTTGGACAGACACGTTAAGTTTCATTGACAAATTCACACCCGGATCCAGTTTGTTATTTAGTAAGTAATATGTTTGAGAAGTACTACTGCTTAGATTGGAAAATCCTATGAATGTGTCTCCCACACCATTAGGGCAGCTTAGAAGGTACATGTTTGAGTCACTTGTTGGAATGGAACTATTTTCTATGAGAATAGCTGGAAAGATCAGTACGCATACCAGTGAAAGAGAAATGATCACTCTTGGCTTCATTTTTGAGCGAATTGAATTTAATATGTCTTTGACAGCATTCATGGGAAACTATTGAAATATTTCACTTATATAATAAAGTTTTTTATTAGTTTATTTTATATATTTTTCAACACCTTATGAAATTTTGTTTCGCAAAAAGCCTTTGATTATAATGAAATTATTTGTTTTTAGTAACCCAGTGAATTTATCCTAATTTCGTGATCAAAATTTTTGATTGTTTCATCCAGATCTTTTATTATACGGTCTCTCATTGCAATGTTTGGTGTGGTTCCCTGTTCATTTAAACTAAGTACTATACCACCAACCGCAACATGATATCCGTTGAAAAATTTGATTTTGCACCTGACCCTGGAAGAAATCCTTTCCCGGATTATGGACCCGGCAATCATTGTACCTCCAAGTACAGAAACTTCAGGACATTCATCGAAAAATTTTAGCATTGAGTTCACGATCATCGCATCATAGTCAGCTGCATTGTTAATGATTTCCATGGCATATTTTTCCCCATTTCTGGCCATTTCAACTACCTTTGGACTTAGCAATGCTACCTTTCTCTTGCTACGATCTCTTTCAAGTAAACCCACAACTTCCTTGAAATCCTCACCGAAATGCCCTGA
>JAKBQK010000104.1 GCA_021835265.1 Thermoplasmata archaeon | reverse complement strand
ACTATGCACTTAAATACAGAGACCACACTTTTTCATTTATATTGCTGTATATTTCAATACGTGGATCATACTGTGATACATTCTTCATAAAATTGCCAGACAATATCCTGAAACAGTAACAGAAGTAGACGTCCGAAGTATGTCAATCACATCAATAAAATGCCTATCCTATGCACAGCAGAAAATAGAAATTCCTGATATAAGTACAGTTTCAAATAGAGATTTTATTTATGAAACTATTGAACTGTCTGGTAGCCTTATGGATCGTGTTTTGAAACTAAACGAACTGAGGATACCAAGGCTGGCGACAATGCTTGAACTTAAGAATGGAAGACTGTTTAATACAACAATTGTTCCTTCAGAAAATTCTGATGAATATATAGGTATTTACAGCAAATTTATGAAGAATGTATCACAGTATGATCCACGTATTGAAATATACAGCAATATAAATGAAAAAGTGTGGTCGATGCTATAACAACTATTGGTATGATTGCACTGTAAGTTCTTTATTTTATTTAATGGTAGGAAAATATATTATACTATTATATTGTGTTATTTTGTGAACAATTCATTATTTTATACTAACAACCTTGGGAGTCTTGAATTAAATTACGTAATAGATGAACTCAGAAGAAACTATGCACTTAAATACAGAGACCAGCCAGATATTAAACAGACTAACGCATGGAAGGGAAGCATTAAGGCATTAAAACAGTACATAAATCCAGGAACATGGGTATTTATGGAGTACGGTTTCCCCATAGGTTTGGAGAGGGTAGATTTTTTGATTGCCAGAAAGGGTCATGCATTTATTGTGGAATCCAAGGGATGGAATAACTACAGGAAAATTAATGACATAGTCTCAATGGGAGATAATCAGGAAGTTGTCAATCCATGCTACCAGATGGAGAATTATGTTGCAAAGATGAGAAATTTTCACACTTCATCCAGCTTGATTTCCTTTGATGGTTTCGTTTATATGTATAATACAAAGGATGGGAAAGAATGCAAAATTCTGTATAATGGCAGAGAGGTTGAAAGTGAATTACAAATACTTCCTGTGGAAGTTTCCTCACAAGAAGAGGTGGATGCCATTGAGAACGGCACATTTAGAACAAGCAGAGAATTGATCGATTTTATTTCCGCAAATAGAGATCATATAATGGAAGATGTATCAAGAAAATTCCTGAATGCTGGATTTGGTCTTTCAGAGGAACAGGCAATAATAGTAGAAAAAATAATGAATAGTATCAGGAAAGGAGAGAAAAAGAAGTATTTCATAAGCGGAGGAATGGGTTCGGGAAAAACACTTATGGCCATAAACCTTCTATTCATGGCATTAAGTGAAGGATATCAGGCACTTCTTGCTTATAGAAATAACAGGCTCATCAATACGTTAAGAAGGGTATTCGGTCCATCATATTCGTCATTGCTGTGCTTTTATTCCATGGGATTCAATGGACACTTTAAGGGTCTGGGCGAGGAAAACTTTGATCCTGAAAGACTTCAGCTTCAGAAACTACTTATATATGATGAGGCACAGCGTATGACTATGGATGTAATTAGGAAGACTCTATCCTATGATAAAACTTCAGTTTATTTCTTTGACGAGAATCAAATTTTGATTGATGATGAATCTGGTGGAAAGGCTGTATTCAAATCTGAAGCTGAAAGATCAGGCACTGAGTTTGAATTCATATCCTTGAGCGGTTTTTTTAGGATGATAGACGGTGATAAATATGGTAGTTTTGTTGATGGTCTTTTCTCTAAAAGTAATTATTCTAATCCTGGTGAATATGACCTGAGACTGTTTGACAACATTAATAATATGATTGATGACCTGAAACGTAAAGAGGAGAACGGGAATACAAGAATAGCCTTACTTGCATCATACACATTCAGTGATGGCAGGAAGGAAAAGAGGAGAGTTATTAATCCTGAAATAAAGTGGCTTATGGATCCAAAGACAGAGTACCCACAGTACTGGATGGGAATCCATGAAAACCCTTTCAAATACTGCGCTTCCATATATGGTTCCCAGGGATTTGAGACAGATTATGTTGGTCTGATATGGGGTGAAGATCTTGTGTGGAGAGGTAAATGGGTTGTGCAGCCAGAAAAAATCACAGATATTATTGGTGGGAGATCATCATTAAAAAGTGTTTGCAGAAGCAACCATGACAGGGGAAAGGAGATGCTATTCAATAGATACAGGATTTTACTTACAAGAGGAATGAAAGGTACTTCCGTTTATTTTGAGGATAGGGAAACATATGAGCATGTAAGATCAATTATGGACCAGAGTGTAAGCAACGTGTCATCCCGAGGAATCATTAAATAGGCACAATTTCATTAGTTATAATGAAAATTTTTCATGAAATATCTCTTTAATCCCTGTTAGTTAAACTCTGATTCCTATAAATTCCTCAATTCATTACATGGATCATGTAGATACACTGTATCCCATAATATAAAGAGACCTCAGGGTAATATTTCTTATGAATAGGGAATTCCTCAAAGTCAATTACAACATTCTATTCTTGGTTTTTCCAAATGGAACACAATCATAAATTGTGTCATCAGAATTTACAAAATCAGAATCGAAAGTGCTTGAAAAAAGAATTTTAGACTTTTAATGA
>JAKBQK010000009.1 GCA_021835265.1 Thermoplasmata archaeon | reverse complement strand
CCTTTTGCACGGAATGTTACATTTGTCTTTGGAAGGAAGTATGGCAATGTTCTATACCTCTCGACTATTGGGAATATTCTCCTGTTGGAATAGAGTGTGTCACCCACCAACCCCTCACTTTGCTGAATACTAAATTCTACGGGCGGTCAGCCTTCCTTAAGCAGCTATTAGTCAGTCATAAGAGCAGCCCCAAGGGGGCAAAATGGATAAAGGGAAGAATCTAGCATAATAGGATTTATTCTAAAGCGGATCTGAAGGATACAATAAAAGAAGGATTCATGAAGCTTTCAGAGAGTAAGACATTCGTAAATAGCTGGAATATGAAGTTACTGAATGGAAGTATAATTATGCAGGTAATTAACTATAATTTTACGCAATCTCGATTATCATGTAGTATTCAGTTTCTGTAAAGTGATTTCTATAAATAAGAGATGTTAATAACGCACCATAATGAGAATAGGCATTATTGTTGATAGAATATTCCCAAGCTATAAGGGAGGATATGAAATTCAATTTTTTAAGATAGCAGAATATCTATCGAAAGAGAATCAAGTAAACGTTTTTACAGCAGAGGGTGTTACAAAAAATGAAAACTCCTTAACGTTTTTTAAGGTATCTCCACATTATGTTTTCGTTAATAGAAAAGGGGTGCATAATTTTCATGATCATTTGAAATTCACTCTTAAACTTAAAAGAAAATTAATGACAAATCCAATGGATTGTTATATTATAAACGGTATCCCATATTTATTAATACCCTCAATCCTTAGCCAAATTAAAACTAAGAAAATAGTTGTTTTTCAAGAAGCCTGGTACCAATATTTGAATAGAATGCATCCTCTGTTAAAAACGATACTTAGAAGACAGATTAAAAAAATAGTGGAAAATACAGACTTAGTAGTTGCAGGTTCAAATTCAACAATGGACTCATTGATCAAGAATTATAAGTGTAAGAATATAGTACTTATTCCAAATGGGATTGACCCTGTGCCCTCCATCATAGAAAAAACTGCAAAAAAATATGACATTATATACATGGGAAGAATTGTAAGTATTAAGCATTTAGAACATTTATTAGAAGCCGTACTAATCATTAAAAAGAAAATGCCAAATGTCTCAGTTGTAATAGCCGGAGAAGGACCCTTAAAAGAAAAACTAATATCTTTAACTGATAAATTAGGAATTAACAATTCAGTAAAATTTATAGGAAATATTACAGAAGAATTGAAATATAAATTTCTAGCCTCTGGCAAAATTTTTGTCCTTCCTTCTGAACGAGAAGGGTTTTCTATCTCATCATTAGAAGCAATGGGATGTGGTACAGTACCGATAGTATCAATGTCTAAATTTGAAGAAGTTTGCGGTTTTAAGGACTTCGTAATAGATAGACAAACTGGGTTATTATACAACTACGGTAACATAGAGGAATTATCCAATAAAATTCTAGAATTGTTGCAAAATGATATTTTATATAAAAAATTAAGGGAAAATGCACTAGAGGTGTCTAAAAATTATGAATGGAATAAAATTTTACCTAGTTATTTAGGAGTTGTGAATAAGTTATTAAGTGATAGGTAAACGCTTTACTATTTGCATCTTTTGAATCGTTGGGTCAGTCCTCAAGTTGCTAACATATTTTGAGAGTTTGAAACTCTTGATCAAGTCAGCAATCTTTCATGGAACCGTACTCCACATGTTATGTAGTGAAACCAAATATATTCTTTCAAAGTAGGTTAGACATTCACATAGATTTCCGTTTAGGGTCCAGATTCCAGTACCATCAATAAGAACAATCTTCTCATCTGTAAAACAAATTTCTTCAAAGTGATAATGTTGAAAAATGATATTATGGAGAGAAAGCAATCTTGCGCACTAAAATGTAAAATACCGTGCCTAAGGAGTCTAATAAAAGAATCAACAGGTAATTTATATTCATCATCAATCAATGAATATTGTGCTAATAATTCGTCGATTATGTTGCTATTCCTTTGCTTTAAGAGAGGAGATAAGGGCATTAAACTCCCCTCTGTAGAGAAATCTTTGATATTTTTTCTCAAAAACTCTATTTTTCTAGCGGCAAAAAGATTGGGATCATCACTCATGAATCCCGTGAATGAATCGTGAATTCTGAATCTAGAACCATAGAAATTATCTTTTAATATTTTCCCTTGTTTGAAACTTGAGGCTGAACAATAGAAAAAAAAGTTGTCTAGGTTCATGTCAATATTGCACATAACATCAAAGAATTCCATGATCGTAGATTTCCTAATTGACATACTTGAAATGTTAAAAATTCCACCAACTTCGCTCCATTTTCTAACGTTATTACTGCTTAAATTCATGTTATGTAATATTAATTTTGCATCATTTCCTTTTCTAACTTCTTTACCATACTTATCTATAAATATTATAGAATTTTTATACATTAATACATCCTCATCTTTGAAAATATTCATTACATGCTCTAATTTATTATTCTCGAAAAGATCATCATCTTCAAGAAAACATAGTATTCCTTTTCTAGATTTTTCTATTCCTCTCTTAATTTTCTTGCTAAGTGAGGTTTCAGTTTCCACAATATTAATGAAACCATAGTTTTCAAGCATATTATCGATCTCCTCATCTCTAAAGTTTTTAACAGAGGATGCATTCTATTCAAATAT
>JAKBQK010000491.1 GCA_021835265.1 Thermoplasmata archaeon | reverse complement strand
GAGGAATCGAACCTGTTCTTCCAGTTTGTTTCATCCAGGTATGAAAAGCGTTCCACCATATACACAAGCAACAAGTCATTCAGCGAATGGGGCGAAACACTTGGAGATTCAGTGATGGCTTCTGCTGTCCCTGACAGGATACTGCATCACTGTACTGTCATAAACATCAAGGGTGAATCATACAGGCTGAAGGACAGGAAGAAGAACTCGCTGCCAACAGTGAGGAAGGAGTGATAAAATGAAGACAAGTATAAATACAGGTGGGGAATTTTACTAGGCCGATTTTGGATATTTTTCAATGAGCGTTTACAATCGTTCACATATCTGGGCGTATTCATACACATTCTTTCCCCTCCTGTTGCGTGATATTCTCAGGTACATACCTGAGTATGCAAAACTAATACAAGATTCCTGCATGGATAGTGCACGGAATTAACAAGGATCATTTCTTTCAAAAAGATAGTAAAGCAGCGATTATTTGTACAAATTTAGAATAATTTGGGTGCGGAACTCAAGTTTGAATTATGATACAAGTAGCATAACAAGTACTGCCAATGCGAACACAATGCCATCGGTCCTTACGTTTGGGACTTCTTTTCCCAATGAAACATTATCCTTGACTCCTGGATCACAAGAATACTTTTTTAGTGCTATTACTCCGGCCAGAAATATAACATATACTTCGTGGAGTCCTGATTTCACTATGCTTGGAAATTCGTGGGCTGCGAAGTGTATGGATGTTTCAATTGGTCACCAAAAAAATAACGTTGGGAATTATTCTACGACGGCTTCTAACCACCAAATCTCTAGGGTCGGAGTAAGTAATTTTACGAGTTACAGCACTTATAATGCATCGATAAGGAGTTTTAACTCAACCCAGTCTTTTAACTTGACTTTTAAAGCTGACTCTACTTCACTGGTGTTGATTATGATTGCGGGCGGAGGGATCGGTTCTATAAACATAACTTCGGGAATCTCATTGAATAAACTGTACGATGTTACTTACAGCACAGGGGCTCAGGTCAATGCATCGGCAGACGCTTATAAAGGTATTGTCTCGAAGGGAGAATTCACAGTAACTATCAACTCTACCATGAATGCACAAATAAATTCTGGGACAGGCGGTGTCGTGGGAGCAGTAGCTTATGTTTTTTCTTCAACTTCCTCATCTGGCACATCTGACATTGAGTTATACGCTATCATCGGGGCTGTCGTTGCAGTTGCAGTAATCGGTTCTGTATTTGCAGTTATGAGGAAGAGGAGGTAATTTTTCTTCTAACTTTTCGTGATTGCACTATTTGATTAAAGAACAATTGGAGATCGTTCTTACCGCTATTGTCTGAGATTTGGTGAGAGAAATTTGGTTTCAATGACAACATAGGGAGGCTTAACCTACAATGTAATAATTCGCAGTGAATAGTATACACTTAATTAATTAGTCGGATACCTACCTATCCTTTCCCAAAACCCTGAACATACACTTCCCAGAACAAACAACGGTATGGAGAGATTCTTCAGGAAGTTGAGAAGGAACATGAGAAAAAGAACTGGAAACACAAACACTGGAAATATCCTTACACAGAGTGGTGATTCACTGGCACTATTCCAGAATATGAGCAATCCCAACTATGTGAAGATCGTTTTCAGTTCACAGGACATTTCATCAGAATTTGCAAAGTACAGAAAGCCATTCATGAAGAAAGATATGACTGTCCAGAGAAAAAGAGAGCTTGTGAAAAAGGGAACAGAGATGCTGATGAATGATTCACTTTCAGATACTGTTTATACTCCTGAGATCATGGGAAAGGCAAAATTGTATAGGGGAGGTTCCAGTACGATCTAACGGTTTATGTCCGCCATAGAAACTCTCCTAAAATTTATAATGTTAATAGGAATCCCTTCAAAGAAAATAATGCCTAACGACTTAAACCAAGGAGGGAGCCTAGGTGACGCTTTATTCCCCGTGACAGAATTTGATGATGTTCAAAGTTTAATAAATTACCTGAAAGATAATAAGGGTTATGATTATTCCAATAGCTTTTCTATGATTAATTTTATGAAAGGAAAGTATGTTGCGGAATTGGGATGCGGACATGGATTTATTTCAGTTGCACTCTCTAATGAAGTTGGGCAATTAGATAGCTTTGATGTGGATTCTGAAGCTATAAACGTGGCCATTCGTTTGAAAAACAAGTATTCTATTAAAAATGTGAGTCCACGTCTATTCGACGGTTATAATACAAACAGCATGGATAAATCATACGATGTGGTGCTATCGGCAGACGTTCTTGAACATGTTACTGAGCCACTTAAGTATTTAAAAGAATGCTACCGTATTTTAAAAGATGGTGGTATTCTGATACTTACAACTCCAAACGGGCTTATAGCAAAGAAAAACAATAAAATTATTAAAAATCACTCACCTTTTCATATAACTGAATATTATCCTGATGAACTGATGAAAATGCTATCAGAAAACAATTTTAAAATTTTCAAAACATATAGTAAACTGGATGTTATAACAAATGGGTATAGATTAACAAAAATTGAGGAATTTCTCTACAAGACACTTTCGCCTAAATTAATTAGATATATATCTAATACCAAACACAGGTTTTCTAAAAAAAGGCTCATGTCAGATAAAGCATGTTCATATGATAATTATAA
>JAKBQK010000210.1 GCA_021835265.1 Thermoplasmata archaeon | reverse complement strand
GACAGAGGAGTTGTCATCATAATGGACAATCGTGCAGAAATGCTTTCTCCAGAAATCAGTGCAAATCCCATATCATCGGATTTAACAGAAATAGTGGAATTCTTCAATGAGGAAAAAACCAGGTGATGAATCCTAACGTGCTGCCATTTCAAATAGGTCGCGAAATGCAGAAAGAAATACTCAGCAGTGATGCAACCGTGATTTTTTACAAAAATTCCAGTTTGATGAAGTTGGAACTGTTGTCTATTTCCGCACGCAATTAGAGGAACTTCCGTTAAAAAGAAAGGGGAATAGTTTAATATAAATTGGATATTATTAATTGAATTAATGGAAATTCTCAGCTATATGTCATATGTTTGATTGGTCTTTTGCAAGTCCCAGTATCTCATGCCCTAAATATTATATTCAGAATAGCCAGTTTTTGCAATAGTGTCTCAAAAAGCAGGCTGTTCATTTGTTTGTCTACCATTTGTATCGTCCTCCCCGGTTGATGTATTTCTTGTTGTCACACCCAACTTGACGCAAAGCTTCGTGGAAACCTGCTTCAAGGATAGACTTACTGTACCTGTATTTTCCGGCCCAATTCTGAAATAAACGACCAAGTGGATCGATCATGATATATGATCCTGTCATAGCATTATTGTCTTCGTAAACTGGCTTCAGGTATTCGTGCTTTTTTACGAATTCCATGAACTGATCGCGTGTTATTAGCATACCGCGTGCAGACTCATCGTTTTCTCCTTCTATTTGTAAAATCTGGAACACCTTCCATCTGTCCGGTTCAAGGTCAGATATCAGCGATCGCATATTTTCATTGTAATTCAACTTGGTAACTACTGTGTTGATTTTTAACTTTATATCACACTCTTTCACCATCTTGGCTGCTTGAACCGCCCTCCCGACATGCCGTCCGTTACCTCTACCCAGACTCTTCTCCGTATTTTCAGATGATGAATCAATGCTGATTCCGATCCAATCCAAGTTATCTCGGTTCTGGTCAAGAAAATCTTTTGTCAATAGAGAACCATTTGTAACTACGGAGGTCACTAGGCCGCATCCCTTGGAAATTGACAGCAGTTCCCCAAGATGCGGGCATAAGATCGGTTCCCCACCAACATAGTTAATCTTCTTTATGCCGAAGTCTGCAAGCATTGGTGGTATTTTCATATAATCCTCTCTTATGAGATGATCCTTATCTTGGAACGTTGCGAAACAGAACTTGCATTTGTAGTTGCAATTTGGCCATACATGCCAGTTCACAGATTCAATTTCTCTATTATTGTCTTCCTGATCTGGTTCATATTTTCTGTCAGTTGCCTCTTTAATTTCTCTCTCCCGCATTTCATTCTCCCGTGGAGTTCGCCTATAGTATCCGAAGCGCACAAAATTCTTATATTAAAGCTTTTAAGCCTGATAATACATTACAATACTAATATTTCGCTCTTAATAAAAAAAAAGTCTAAAATGGCAATTCGGTATCTCAAGATATCTTGAATGTACATAATCAATTAGTGTAAATTTTACTATAGGTTATCAAATTTATTTCAATAATGCTCCCATGTTAGAACTTTAACAACAGACATGATCCTTACCTTGGTCAAATAACTCATAAACATTCATTGGTCAAAGATACAAGTATTATGGGTTGTAATATTATAATCCAGATACTTTTCAGTATGATGATACGTGATACTGTAGAAGAACTGCCACCATTGAGTTTTACTCTTCTGTTTCGACCGTCATAGTCCCGTGGTCTCGGACTCAAGTCAGATCGATTGCGATCCTAGAAAAGTATTCTCAGCTCTAAAACACCTTTCTATATTTAAACATGACTTTTATGTTCTCTCTTGTATTGGAAGTTTCGCTCCATTTTTCATAATAAATTGTTAAAATCTCCTGTGGATGTATAGTTGAGAATGATTTCATATTTTTCTGGAATGTAGCCACTAACTATGGGATGTTTATTCATAGTTGCTACTTACTCGTGCAATGCATGTTGAGGAGGGCACAACTCGCATAGGTAGCGAGGAATATAGACTGGTTCTCATCCGTTATTCTTACAGGGATGGGAACAGGGTTGAGCATTGAACCATATTAAACATTTCGGGAGAGTTGGATTGATCTCAATATCACATTGGAGGAATGTATCTATGAATTATCATCCATAAACTGCGTTTCAGTTCATATGGGTACCGTAAGATACTACCAGATACCTCCACCAAGGTAGCTTGGTTCAAGACTTCTCAGTGCACTTTCAGTCACACTTCCAAAAAGCGAACTTGGAAAGCGGCATATATGTATCCACGAAGAAAAAACTGGAAACTAAGCGATAGAAGCTGTAAAATATGCCACTTATGTGATGATTTCCTTTAAATTATTAATGGAACTTCCGAATTAGGAAGGGATCGAATCAGTTAGCATTATGATGTACAGTCTTGATAACACATGATGCCATTTCATGGTATCGAATGCACTATTCACCGGGATTCTCTAATTACGAATGGTGTTGGCATTGATCTCATCAAAGCATGAACTCTGGATATGAGTCTACTCAATTTCTCTGGAAAAAATAATGAACATCCACTGCATGACATGTTATCCGGGTCATGGGCCCGCATTGAGGACAGAGTGAATGATTGAAGATCATGAAAAGTGATAAACAGCGAAA
>JAKBQK010000553.1 GCA_021835265.1 Thermoplasmata archaeon | reverse complement strand
ATTAATCTTCCGTAGCTTAAATATTAGGAACCAAGACATCCAAGAATATGGATGTTTGAAGGCCTCAATAAGTCAATTAACAAGAGCATCTATCGTTATTGAAACTGAACGTTCCATTATCTGAGCCCATGAGATTTATAAGATTAATATGTAGATAGATATTAAAAACGTTGAGTGTTAATATATATTATAAATGATGTGTTCGTTGCCCTGAACAATAAAATTTTAGAACTCATTAAATTACTCAGTATGTATGAAGATAAATCCGTTCAACAAGGAATACAACTCAAGAAGGAAGGATCAGCTTGATGTGAATTATGACATATTCAAGAAGTTCTCAGTAGAGGCACAAACAAAGGAGGAACTTATAGCAATGTTAGAGGAGAAATTCAATTATGTGATATCCAGGATAGCTAATGAGAATGCAAAAGAGCTGCTGGAAGAAATGCAGTTATTATAGGTTGAAAATGAGAAGATATATAAATAAGTATTAAAATGAAAAAGATAAAGTCTAAGTTTACATCTATATACATGGTGTGATAAAGTGGGATTTAAATTAAATTTAATCCTCTCAGTTGGAGTATCTTTACCGATTTTTATTGCCTCAATGATCGTATCATTTTTAACAAAAGAAAATTCGCTAATAGCAGTTTTTACCATTTTAACCGCACTATCTATAGTGATTAATGTGTATTTTATAAAATTCATAAACGATAAGAAAGAATTCAATCCAAAATTATTCAAAGTTGAATTGACAGAAAGAGAAGGAGCTTCAGAGATGTGGCCATTGATCCTGACAATTGTGATTACGGTTTTACCAGTAATGACTTTAGATGTTACAGCAGTTTCTTCTTCTTATCTTACTGAACTAATTGTGTTACTTCTAATACCTATCATCAGTATCCTATTCTTTACTATTTTTCTGAGAGAGAGCTTAATCTATCAAATTATAGCTGTTCGAATTAAATTCCCTTTCCTCTTTAAAGTAAAAACAAGCGGTGGTGGACAGATTTTAATTATTTCAAGAGAAAAAGTACAATCAAATATACAATTTAAAGCATACTTAATAATCGATGATTTCTTCCTTTTTGGATATCGTACCTATTCTAATTAAATAAAGTGATTGAAGTGAGTTCAAACCTTCTCCTTTTCACGAGCAAGGTATTTTTCTTTGAATAGTTCGTCTCTCACAGCCTGTCCGTTTAATAATGAGAGGATATCCTTAAGCTTTGAATTCTTTACTGAGATCTTTCCATTGGAAAATGATATTTCAAGGTTATATGATTTTGCAATAGGCTCAAGGTTAGTATTTTCTCTTACTATTCTATCTACATAACCAGCACAAGCAGAAGCCAGGCGCTTGAACTCCATTATATGTGGGGAGGTCTCATCAATCACATACTGAACATCATCCACTATGTTGGCCAAACTGGTTTTTGCATTATCTATAAATTTTGTAAAAGCCTCCCCATAATCAAACAGAGAAAGAAAATGATTGACGTTCAAGATGTACAGAGGATCCTCATATAGAATTGCGTCAATGCTATTCGGTATAGATAATAAATTGTTTTCTTTGAGATGTGTGAGCTCCCCTGTACGGGATTCTACAAGATATAAGTATTTTTTAGGATTTAACAATCTGGCTTTTGTTACTTTATTGAAAATAGTTATTTTTTCACCTATTTCTATCGCAAAACCGATAAGATGAGTTGATTTTGACAACTCTCCATATGAAATTGGAGAATTATCACTTCTCTTCATTTCACTAATTATTTTATTTAAGACAGGAACTTGATCGTCAGCTAACTTTCCAATCAAATATTCAGGCGACAAATCGCTCTTCAAATCGAAATCCTTTATCCTGAGTTGGCTTTTTTGGATAAGATACCCCTTTGCAGATTCAATCATTTCATCCCCGAGAGATTTTGTTATTGAAAGTGTATTAACGGTCCAAATCTTCTCTTTTTCTTTATTTTTCTCTACTGAAATCGCATAAAGCTGTACTTTTGATCCATCAGTCTCTTTTATCAAGTTATACATTTCTTCTAGCTTTTTCTCTGTGAAACTCGATTCATAAATTTTCATTTTTTATCATTCCTCCATCATTCCCTCTACCTTACTTAGAATCTCTCCTATCTCCATTCCCTTTTCAGACAAACTTATGCTTGTCGTCTCATAATTATCAATCACCCTCTGATTCCTCTTTCTCTCGAAGCTTTTCGAAAACCATCTTGTACAATGAATAGGTCATGAATATCATTGATTCGATTTCATATCCTTCAACCGAATTACCCATATGTGCTGCTGCGGGTTCTTCTCCTCTGGAGCTTGAACTATATAGATTTTTCTGCAATGTTTCAACTAAAATTTCATTGTTTTTGTTTCTATCGAATATTTTACCGTAATCCACATTTTTTCCATTCTCGTCTCTATATCCAAGATTTTTCAATGCCTCGTTGAATTCCCTTAAAGAATTCCGGAGTGATGACATTGCAGAGCCGTTGTTTAAAGAGTACAGGTATTTCCTGGATACCTCAAGGGCGGAAAGTGAATTGCTGAATTTTTCCTTTATATTTACAGCATTTAATCTAGGGATTTCTATTATTTCATATTCCCCCAATCCTAGTTTTGGTGCAAAATCATTTATCCAATCCGATGATTTAATTGTCATTGGAATTTGTGGGTTGTATGTTCTCATTTCCAAGTATGAAGTACCATTTAGAGTTGATAACATGTTTGCGGTGTTGTTCGTTGCTAAATTTGTTTGAACTCTGGATTCTATTATGTAGGCTCGATTTTCAAGATAAATTAGCCTTATTTCGGCTATAAATACTACGTCTCCATTCTTTTCCGCTTTTCTTCCATCGCTTATGTATTTTAAGACATTCTTATCTAATTTGCATTCAAAACCCACATTATATTTAACTGATTGATCCTTTAGTTCGGATTTTATTGCGAAGAGGGGGAAACCAAAAACGTTTTGAGTTGAAGGTTCCAATCTTCCAATTTTTTTTCCATGATAATTCAAGTCTCCGAACGCATTGATTAAAACTTCCGACCCAACTTTAATTTCTACTTCTATTACTATTTTCAATGTTGGATTGAAAGAATCTTCTCCTACAAGGACGTATGAGTTAACTACCAACATTACATATACACCCCTAACCTATTCTGGAAATCATTGCTCTTTGAATTATCCACACTTTCGTTCATTCTTCCATCATCCTCTCCAATTCCTCAAATCTTAATCCAATCTCCATTCCCTTCTCAGTCAAACTCAACGTTGTTTCCTGAGGATATTTTGAACTTTTGATTTCCTGCTTTACAACATTCAGTTTTTCAAGCTCCCTTAAAATTTCAGTTGATCCTGGAAGATCTTCATTGATTTCCTTCAGATTCTTTGATCCGTTTCGGTATAGATATAGAATTACAGCGTACCTTTCTGTGGATGAGAGCTTCCTGCCTTGTGAAATTGCCTCAGCTCTTTTGAGTTGCTCTGCAACTTCTCTTCCTTTTTTAGTCAAAGAGATCATTATCGTTTTTCTTCCAGAGACAACCTCTCGTTTATTGACCAACCCGCTTTCATATAATGAACCCACTGAGCTAGTTACAGTATAATATGAAGTTATAATATCTTGAAGTTTAGTCATTGGAATCTCTACGTCTTGGTAATTTGTATAGATGAATTTTAAAATTTCATCCTCGTAGCCTGACTTCTTGATTGACAATTAGTAATTAATAAGTATGGAGCATATTAATACATACTATCATTTATGATTATCAATTCGTAATCTGAGGTAAAAATAAATTGAGAGGTAATGGAGTCTAAAAACACATTCATTTACTATGATAATATTCTGGGTAGTGACATTAAAGCTTTACGCATGGGCGCGGGAACCCCGGTTTTTTCCCGAATTTTAGGAGGCAGTAATATGTGCGGTTTAGAAGTTAAAAAAAATAACAAAGTCAGAGTATTCGTCTGAGATGGGGACACTGGGATTTGAACCCAGATCTGCGGGTCTCTTCCCGGTTCATAGTTCCAGTCAATCATCACCATATCAGTTGACCCGTTTCTAATCAAAACCTGACTGGAGCCCAATAGGATGCCTGATTACCCCATGTCCCCGTAGGTTCTGAATTAGATAAAACTATTTAACAGTGACTCTGTTCTGTCAGTTGAAGTGGGATTTTTTAGGCGTGATAAAGAAACCTGTTTATAAATTCTAAACATTCCAAACAGTTGCATATGTTTGAGAAACCTTAAAAAACTTAAAACAATGTAATTCTATGAAAATATCCCTGGGGTTTTCATATTTGCTCACTTTTTCCGGTTCACTGATAAGCATGATCTCCGGAGTTTTTCTGGCTCTGATCGTATTTATTCTCGGCCTTGATCCTGGATCAACAGGTTCACTCGCATTCCTGAAATCCATAGAAATAAATCCATATGCATCTCTTGCGGTGATTGCTCTCAGCTTTATTGTGATCATCTTTTGCTATTACGGAAAGGGAAAGGGTTTTTACGGTATAGGAATCCTAGCCATACTGGCCAGTTTGATAATTCTGGTCATAAGAGGAGGATTTTATATTGGTCCACTGGTTTCAATAGTAGGTGGATTCCTTGTGTATAAAAATGAAAAGATTGTA
The DNA here is from genome assembly GCA_021835265.1 of Thermoplasmata archaeon. The sequence continues at coordinate 8,995 of JAKBQK010000553.1, read as the reverse complement.
AATTCCAAAAAGGAAGAAATTATGGAAGAGGAAATTTTGAATAAAATCTAAAACGGTTAATGTAAAAGGTAAAAATGTCTATTATACACCCGTTTACATGAAACGGGTAATATTAATATAAAAATTCGATCAAAAAGGTGAAATCAGGATTTGTTGGCTCTTCTCTGCCTCTTCAGTCTTCTAATTCTCTTCTTTTTCCATTTCCAGCGCATGTTTCCTCTCTTTTTCCAATCTCTTGAACTTCGTTTCAATATTTCACCCCAATCGTGAGACAATACTTATTTTTCCCACATAAAGTATAAGGATATTAAGACTTCTTATAAATATTTATTTTGTGAACCTTTATTTATTCTATTACATTCTGAATATATGCCTGAAGACATTCAAAAATATATCAAGGATATGATGAGCACCCTTCCATCTGAAGAAATGTATCTGGAAGCTGTCCGTGACATAGTGAAAGATCTGATTAAGGAATATGTAAGGAAGAAACTTAATGAGGATCCTGAGCTAAAGAAGGAGCTAGCAAGGATAATAGAAGGATACCTAGAAGCAAAGATCAAGGAATATGATTCCATGGCTAAAATGGCAAAAATAACGGCAAAAATAGGGTTCATGAGTGCTCCGCAATCAGTGAGGGACACAGCAACCAAGGATATAGTGGATACCTTTAGAAAAGAGATCGAAGAGATTATTCTGAGAACGCTTTAGGGAGAAAATTTTTCTTAATCACTGTTTTTGAATTAAGATCAAACAATGTTGCTATGCATGGATCAGGAGAATAGTTCATCATTTTCTGGTATTCAGTCTGAGACTGCCATGTTGAGGAATTCACATATCTAACGCCATTGTAATTTCCAAGATAATGCCCATGTATGTGCCCTGTTATGAATATATCTGGAACATCCCTGAATATATGTGGATCAAACTGATTTGGAATTATGGGTGTCCTTCCACCGTATACAGGTCCCATATACCTCCTCTTAAGCATCAGTTCTATGGCCTTTCCAACACTGTTCATGTTACCTCCTGGAATCAATTCTATTAGATCATTCAGGGACATCCCGTGATAAAGTGTTATGAGCTTCTTCTTTATTCTAAGGTTATATGGATTTGGAAGGAAAGTGACCTTTTCAGTGAACATTTGCCTGATGGCAGGACTTAGCTCAGGCTGTGGTTCCGCCAGTCTTACGGTATCATGATTTCCAGGCATAATGTAAACGTTAATGTCTGATGGCACCTGATTCACAAATTCTGCCAGATATTCGTACTGCTCCTTTGGATTTACAATTTCAAGATCATTTTCCTGGTTTGGATAAACACCTATACCATCAACAACATCCCCACTCAGTATGAGATGCTTCAGATTAGCAGATTCATCACTTGAAGAGTTGATCCATTTAAGAAAACTTGAGAAACCGTTCTTGATAAATGTCTTGCTTCCCACATGAATATCAGATATGGAACATACATATTCCGGTGGTAAGCCTGTGTCATCAATCATTCTTTCTGGAACATCCGGTCTTATTAACTCATTAGCAAATATCACAGGCTCAGAATTCTCCCTGTCATTGTTAGCCCTGGGTCTGCTTCCTATTACACCTACGACCTCATCATTGAGAAGCAACTCCTTTGACATGGGGTTTTTCTTCAGAATTATCACATCTATGTATGATTCTGTATCTTCTATTCTGAATTTCTTATGTCCATTTCTTGTTTCTGTAACATTACTGATCATTCCCACAATCTTAACTTCCCTTGAATCCTTTTCCCTTACGGATGAAATGGAGTCTACCTCTCTGAACTTTCCGGCATTGACAATAATACTTTTTAATGTTTCATACCTGTTAACAAACATTTTTCTGAAATCTTCCACGGAACTGTTTGCCTTGATGTCATTCACATCTATTTCTCTCATAACAGCAGGGTTTTTGACCTGATTTCCACCTATAAGATTTAGAACATTTTGCCTTCCAACTATGCCTGATTTCATTGTTTCATTGTCAATAAGGTGTGTAATCATTGTACCCAAAGATTTTTCCATTATAATCTGCAAAGCGGCAGGATCCACAATGAGACCTCTGGAATTAAAGAATTCAAGTATTTTGTTCCTGTCTGTGAAGATTCCTGACACCATATTAACACTATTTCACTGTCTTATAAAGGGATTTCCGTCTTCGATCTCATACATACATTTGAATGGTTTAAAGATATAGTTTGTAATACCTTGAAGAAATTGTGAATGAGAATGAGCAGGAAAAATGATATTGTTCTGTTTGTGATTATGGTTTCATTCTGGGCCCTGAACTATCCTCTGGTGAAGTTTGCCCTAAACTATGTTGATTCCTTTACCCTTCTGTTTTACAGAATTCTCATTTCTCTGGTTGGAGTTTTAATCATATTTAACAGAAAGCTGAGATTCAACATAAGGAGGAATGAGATTATTCCCCTCTTCATCCTCTCAATGCTGAATGTTTTCATCTTCATGGAGCTGTGGTTCATAGCTGAAACTACCATCTCCTCTTCACTCTCTGCAATTCTTATTTACACCTATCCAGTAATTTCAACTCTTCTTTCTATTATATTTCTGAAGGAATCGTATAACAGGTACGTTATTCTTGGAATTATCCTTGGATTTTCCGGTGTTATTGTAATATTTTTCCATGGATTGATCTCAGGTCTGGGAATTGGTGTGTTAATTGCCTTTCTGGGTTCTGTCAGCTGGGCTTCAGGAACCATATATTACAAAAAATATCTCGGTGGGACGGAGCGGGAGACAACAAATTTCTATCAGTTTGCATTCGCCATAGTTCCTGCTCTGATGGTGGCGGGAGTGTTCCAGCCTAACATTACACTGTTTGAACCAAATCTTACTTTCCTGATCATTGTTATTATTATAGGATTCCCAGGCACGGCCATAGCCTATTATGCCTTCCTGCATCTTAATAGAGAATACAGGGTTTCTACTATCTCATCCTTCCTCTTCCTTGTTCCTGCACTCTCTGTAATTTTTAGCATTTTCTTACTGAATGAAATTCCATCGGTTTATGAGATAGCAGGTCTGTTACTTGTAAGTATAGGTATTATCTTTTCAGCAAAGGGGATTAATAAGTAACTGTTTAATTTTAAAATATTTTAAAAAGTATTATGGAGAAAACTTACAGAGTTTATTCTGTTATATTCTCCATTTTCTTCATATTTCTGGAATTCTTCACTGCCTTTCCGTACACTGCGAAAAGTGCAAGCAATAGAACAAGACCAAATGCAGTTATAATGAAGAAGGCTGTATCCATAGGTCCTGAGGTGGTAACACTCTGGACATTTATTGCACCCTTAAATGCTGTTGGATATACCAGAAAATTTAACGTGAATACGTCAAGTGCAACCCATGATGCGAGAAATGCCTTGTTTTTCAGTATGGGAGTGATTTTTCTGATGTATGAAAGAATAACCGGTATAACAATTATCACCACCGGAATTATGATTAATACAGAGAACACAGCACTATTCAGCAGATAAAATGCAATTCCTCCAAAAACTATACCCAGCAGGGAAAATATTGCACTCTTGCTTCTATTCCCCGTGTCATAAAATACATAGGATAGGCCAGCTATCAGGAACACTGCAGATAGTATCAGTATGTATGAGGATGGATTAAGGAACCATGCTACAGGACTGAAACTCATGGAAGCGATGCTCACGCCATCACTTCCTATTATTCCTCCAACTACCAGAAGTGCAACGAATCCTATGAAAAGAGTGACTATTGAGTATGCCTTGAACATTTTCTTTCTTGTCATGTAGCCTCTAGAACTGACAAATTCTCCCACAACGAATGTAGCGTTCCTTGCCACAAAGAAGATCAGAAAGACCATTATCTCTCCTGCATAGATTGAGGCCAGTGGGATAATTATTTTTGGGAATGCGAAGTCAGCTGCTACAACAAAGAATGCTGCGAACGTTCCGGTTATTTCCCAAACTGGAGTTATATATGAAATAACCTTGCTGTTGCTCTTCTCCCAGTTAAACAGCATCTGGAATGCACCCATTGCCTCTGATAAAAATAGTGCCATGAATGCAGAAAATATTGCGAATACAAGATAGAATGTGTAATTCAACTCACTCACCTCCCTGTTTGTTTGGAATCCTCTTACTTTCAGTAGATTTATGAGTTGCAGATTTACCCTTGAAAACCCTCGCGAAGAAATAGAATGTGAATGGTATAAGGAACAGATAGAAAGTTATTATGAGATAACCTGGAACTATTAGTGCATTAGAGTAATTGGCAGCCTGATTCACAGTCATAACATCATAGATGATCCATGGCTGTCTTCCAACCTCGTCCGTAACCCAGCCCATATCATATACTATGAGGGCAAAAAAGCCCACTGCAATTTCAAGGTACATAATAATCCTGTTTTTGAACATGTCCTTCCTGAGTATTTCATAAATGAAAAATATGAAAAAGAATAACCCAAGCACAAGGCCACCCCCGACCATTACATCAAAGGATGTGTGAACAAACAGTGGGGGCCAGTCAGATTGAGGATAGGAGGAAAGACCAGGCAGTTTTGTTATTCCAGCCTCAAAGTTTGCAAGGAATGCCTGCAATCCGGGTATGGTTATTGAACCTACGATTCTACCGTTAACTATTGAACCAAGGAGGTGTTCACCAAATCCACTTCCGGGGTTTGGATCAAGCTCAATGGCAGCGTACTTCACTGGCTGATATTTGAGGAGGCTGATTACCTCATTTCCTCCTGTTATACCGGCAAGAAGTATGAAAACAGCTGACATCCAGCCTGAAATTCTGATTCCAAGTTTTGTTATGAATTTTGTTTCACTGTTCGTTGATCTGATGTACTGGTATGCAAAGAATGCTCCTAATATAACAAATCCAACAAAGATAGTTGTTGTAAGAACATGTGCAAGTTCGTTAAATGTGGAAACAGTATCAAAGGGGGCGAAAGGATTCACATCGGTGATTTTTCCAGTGCTAAGATATACGGATTTGTTGAAGCCGTTGGGTGTGTTCATCCATGCGTTTACCATTGTTATAAATACGGCAGACATTATTACGCCCAGTGCCACCAGTATAGATAACCCAAAATTTGCATACTTCCATTTGAAAACATCCTGATAATAAACGTAAATCACAAGGGCAATGGTTTCCAGGAAGAAAGCTGAAACCTCAGCATAGAAGAGCGATATGGCCCCTGTGCTTGACACAAAGGTCATAAAACCTGGAAACAGATTCACAAGTTCCACTGCAAGTACTATTCCACTGGCGGTTCCCACCCCAAATGAAACTATAAACATTCTCTTGAGCTTGAAAAGCATGGTTTTGTACTCAGGTACATTTTTCCTCGTGATCATGAATTCCAGAATGGCAAGAATCAGGCTTAATGCAATGCTTGCACTCACTATGATAATGTGTGAGCCGATGGTGTAGGCAAATAAAAATCTATCAAAATTAGCTGACAGCATAATTTTTCACCTCCCTTTTCCTAATTATTGAATTGAAATTGAAAAACCCGGACCAGAGGAAAATGATTCCGAGAAGTTCAGCATAATAAAGTGTTTCAGGGAAGGATACAATATAAAGTGATCCTGCAACACTTACAATTATTGTTCCTATGATTATGCTGATCATCTTCTTATTTGAGGTCTTCCTGAATGAAATTATGGCTGTTGCAATAAGTATGATTGCAGCAGGGAATGATATTATTGATGACATTATTATGACTGCTAATGGAAGAACACCTGCCACTATACCGCCTACCAGAATGTTTCCTGTTGGAAATATCACCAGTGTTATGGCAAGGAGAACATCGGCTACGACAGAAAAAATTGAGTATATCCTGTTGTAGATTGGCTTTTTGAGCAGCAGAATTGAGCCGATGGATAAAGATTGTACGAGAATTGCCACTGTGAACAGATAGATATCAAAAAGAACCTGATCAGCGGCCCCGATAGCGAATAGAATCTCCAGAAGAGCATCTATAAAGAACAACCATAATCCGATCGACCAGAAGAGCTGACTTTTTCCGTGAGTGGATGTGAAATTCCTTGTCATGAAAAGTGCCAGTATGAGACTGGCAACAGATACGAATACAGTTGTACCAAATAATACGTTTAACATGATTATCATTCAGATATGAGAGGATTATATATCTATGTTAATGGATAATAATACACAACAGTTAGCATTTGGATACGAAGTTGTGCATCAGTGTGGATATTTGTGTAATCCAGCAAATTAGAATTGAAATTGCAGATATGTTATAAATATTTATTTTGTGTTCTTGGATACTGTACCAATGTCTAGAATTAACGTGAGCCTCAGACCCGAACTTGTGAAGGATTTGAACGATATGTGCGAAAAGAGCCGGAAAACCGTTAGTTCTACTGTGGCTGAGGCGATTTCATTCTACATGAAAATAGATAGGATGGGTCTTAGGCTTGAAGATCTTGAAAAGGCAGGGTACCTGCTTGGGTTCCTAAGGGAAACAGATTCCGTTCCAATACCCAGTATATTGCTTGATGGAATGATAAAGAATGCCATGTCATTTTCCGAAGAATCTACACTGAAGAAATGGTATGATCGTGGCTTCGTGGCCGGGGACATAATGAAAAAGTATGCAGACAACCTGAAAGACCTTGAGAATGTTCTGAAAGAATACAAAGAGGTAATTCCGGCTAGCATGCTTGATATAGAATTTAATGGTGATTCAGTTACTGTAACACTCTCTGGCGCCGGTTACAGCCTTGAGGCTTCAAAGTGCACAGTTGCAGGAATAGACGGTTTCCTTATGGCTTTTAATTTCAGATCTGTAAGCAAGGAGTTATCAGAAGGTTTTGTAAAGGTGATTGCAGAGCAAATAAAGTAAATTCTAAAGGATTTTATGTTTTATCAAAAAAAATTAAAGAAAACAATAAATCAAAAATAAGGATATGAGTGCATGACTTATGATGATCTTCAGGACTTCATTTCAGATCGAAAGAAAAAGAATGATTTTATCCAGATTGATGATGAGGTTAGCACCGAGCTGGAACTCACATGGATACTGAGTGAGGAGGAAAGGACTGGAAAGGGACGCACAATACTTTTTGATAATGTAAAGGGTTATGACATACCTGTTGTTGGAAACATATTTTCAACCCAGGAGAAAATGAATTCCATTCTTGGGGATACGCCAGAAAACATTGGAAATGCAATGCGAAATCTCATAAGGCCACCAAAGGAAAGTGAATCCCTCATCGGCAGGGGCATGGAGATGCTTAAGGAACTTGGAGGTCTCAGGCCAAAGTTGCATGACAGATTACCATCCTCATACAGCGTAATCGATTCTGTTGATCTGGACAGATATCCCATATGCACAACCTGGCCGGATGATGCAGGACCCTTTATTACATTACCAGTTGTAATTACAAGTGATCCTGAAACAGGCAGAAAAAATGCAGGCATGTACAGGATGCAGAAATATGATTCAGAAACCATGGGAATGCACTGGCAGATACACAAGGATGGTGCAAAACATTTTGATGAGTATAAGGAGAAGGGAAAGATCATGAATGTTTCCGTTACACTGGGAACAGATCCACTTACAATATTCTCAGCAGTTGCACCCTTACCGGACCCTCTGGATGAATTCTCATTCTGGGGTCTTATTAGCAAGGAAAGACCAAATCTTGTGAAAGGACAGAGCGTTGATCATCATTACCCAATGAATTCCGAGATCGTTCTTGAAGGATATATTGACTCATCAGAATCAAGAATAGAAGGACCCTTCGGAGATCACACAGGATATTATTCCCTGCAGGAAGTGTTTCCAATTTTTCACATCAGGAAGATAGTTGAGAAAAAGAATCCTGTATACCCAACGACCATTGTTGGAAAGCTGTGGCATGAGGATGTGATTATGGGAAAATCCATAGAAAGGCTATTCCTTCCTCTGGTGAAGCTACAGATACCAGAGATAGTTGACATGAATACAATGGAGGAAGCAGTGTTCCATGACATGATTGTGGTTTCCATAAAGAAGCGCTTCCCGGGACATGCCAAGAAGGTTATGTTCGCTGTGTGGGGTACCGGTCAGTTGATGTTCTCCAAAATAGTGCTCATTGTTGACGATGATATCAATGTTCATGACAGAAAACAGGTAATATGGGCCATGAGCACAAGGATTGATCCTGCAAGAGATGTTATTATTATCCCGGGAACGCATACAGATACGCTTGATCATGCCTCTTCGCTTTTGAACTATGGATCGAAGATGGGCATAGATGCCACAAGGAAATGGAAATCGGAGGGATTTAACAGGCCATGGCCAGAAACGCTTTCAATGAAACAGGATATTCAGGAGAGAGTAGATCAACTGAGAAAGAAGTTCACGAATCAAAATTAAAAGGATTCGTAGATTACATAAAACTTGAACATACTGTTTTTGATATACCCTTTATAGTGGCAGGCAGCTTCATTGCTGCAGGAAAATATCCCGGTACCAGGATCATCATTCTTGTAATTCTGGCAGGTACACTGGCAAGGGCCACCGGTATGTCAATCAACAGACTGCTTGGAAGAAAATATGATGTGATCAATCCACGTAAAAAGAAATGGGGACTGGTAACAGGATCACTTTCCATGACAAGTGCCATTACCTTTACAGTTATAACAGCAGCACTCTTTGAACTGTGTACGTTTCTTCTAAATCGCTTTGTGCTTATTCTTTCTCCCGTGGTTTTGGTTCTCTTCATTATTGATCCAATGCTAAAGAGAGTTACAAGATGGAGGCACTTCTTTATGGGATTAACCATAGGCGTAGGAGTGATGGCCGGTTATCTCGCGGTTATACCTCACTTTCCTTCATCTCCAGAGATATATATCCTTGTTGTCACAACTGCAACCTGGATAGGTGGATTTGACATGGTGTATACCATACCGGATGTGGACTATGACAGGGAAAATAATTTAAAGACCGTGATGACTGCCTAT
>JAKBQK010000189.1 GCA_021835265.1 Thermoplasmata archaeon | reverse complement strand
ATTAACGCTTGAATCATACTCATCAAACAACTATATGATTAAGGTCATTGATATAAATAAACTGAAAACTAATGAAACAAAAAAAGGATCTGGCGTAACAATAGATATTTCTGGTTTTGGAACTCATAATCTCATTCTTGTTGATGAAGGACATAAGGGATATAGATCGGAGGAAAGAACCTGGGCTCACATTAGAGACCAAATGTCATTAGAAGGCTTCGCCTTAGAATACAGTGCAACCTTTGAGCAGGCAGTCTCGAGTGATCAAGAACTGTATGATACATATGCTCATTCCATATTAATAGACTATTCTTATAGGCATTTTTACCGGGATGGATATGGAAAAGATTTCTTTATCATCAATCTTGATAAGAGTTCGTTGGATGAAATCAAAACTAGAAATACATTGCTTTTGGCAAATTCTTTGTCGTATCTCGGGCAACTCCTTGTTTATAGAGATAGGAAGGATATCATAAAGAAGTACGCTATTGAAAGGCCATTATGGATATTTGTTGGTAGCAAAGTTAGCGTATCTGATAAGAAGACAACATCTGACATCATAGACGTTGTCAAATTCTTGGACTGGGTGACTTCACCGCCTAATAGGAGCAATGTTATAGAACGGATAAAAGCCATAATCCATGGTAATAGTGGAATTCAAGATAAAGAGGGCAATGATGTTTTTGCCCGCAGTTACGATGAAATACTTTTTCCTTACAAGATTAGACCTTCAGACAGTGAAGAGAGCAAAGATCTCAATTATGACCAGATCTATTCAGATTTGCTTTATATTGTCTTCAAATCATCAGGGAACTCTGAAATAGAGCTTTACAAGATCAATGAAACCGATGGGGAAATTGGAATTAAATGCGGCTCAGATTTTTTTGGAGTAATAGATGTTGGAGACAGGCCGAAGTTGCTGAATGATATAAAGGAAGATCTTCCTCAAATTAAGATTCATGACGATAAGATCACAAAATCACTATTTAGCAGCATTTCTGAAGAACCAGAAAAGATAGATATCCTGATTGGAGCAAAGAAATTCATAGAAGGATGGGACACAAAACGAGTGTCGTCTATGTGTCTCCTAAATGTAGGCAAAAACGAAGGAGCTCAGATAATTCAACTTTTCGGAAGAGGCGTTAGGTTGAATGGCGAAAACAAGTCTATGAAAAGAGAGATGAATCCACCCAATGAATTAAGAATAATGCAAATGTTGTATATATTTGGAATAAAGGCATCGTATTTGGCAGCATTTAGAGATATAGTGAAAAATGAAGTCCTATACGCGCTGCGGACATTAGAGATCACAAATAATAAAAAAAATATTATGCCGCCCCTACAAATTATAACATTAAATGAAAATGTTATAAGGCAATACCAAAACGAAAGTATGATTTTGACTTATGAAACGGACATAATTCCAAGTGTGAATTTTTTGGCTACTGCGGAAAGAGTGTCATTAACCGACTCGGGGATTCAGAGCGTTACAGAATATAAGAAGTGCATTTTAGATCGCTTCACTCTGGATATGATTAACTGGAATAATATCTATTTTAAAGTTTTAGATTATAAATTCAGTTCTAACTTTCGAAACTTGATCATATCGCCAGAAATTTTCGATTCCTTGGTTAACGGCCTGTTTTATAGCAATAGTTCGAATTATGAACTTTTCATGGATCCGGAACTATTTACAAATGTAGATTTAAAGAACGTAGAAATAATAGAAGAAGCCATTTTTGAAATAATTAAAAGATATATAGTTAGGTTCAAAGATAAGAAATTTAGGGAGAAAATCACTGCCGAAGGCAACATTTTTGAAAGTGGAAATTTTAATGGGCCTATTCCAGAGAATTATAAGCTTTATATTGACGATACAATTGCAAAGAAAAATAGTATCCCAGACATTGTAAGTATCAAAAATTTAGAAACATATCTATCATTCCCTATTAAGAAAGTTGGGACGAAATACAGAGGAACTGAGGCCTCATTATATGTACCGCTGATATCTTACGATGAAAACGGTAAATGCTATACAATCCCAGTGGGCCTCAATGAGGGCGAAGAAAAATTTGTCAGAGACCTGATCTCGTTAATCGAAATCAGTCAAAACATTGGTAGCGCAAATTTAGACACGCTAGAATTTTATCTTTATAGAAATCCCACTCGTTCAGGATTTCACTTTTATATTTTAAATGAAACAATCTATCCAGACTTTGTTCTTTGGGTGAGGCAGAAAGAGGATAATTACAAGAATCAGGTTATAATTTACATTGAACCTCATGGTCTAGTGCACTCTGATCCTGATAATGATCCGAAACTTAATTTACCAGGTTATTTAAATAAAATGAAAAATAATATAAAGGGATTAGAAACTTATGCCTTTATAATTTCTGTAACAGACTGGGATAAACTTAACTGGAAATCTAAAACTAAATCTCAAATGGAAAAAGAAGGGATCATATTTCAAAGCGATCCAGATTACATAAAAAAAATATTCGAAACGGTCTTAAAATAAATTTAATACGAATGCAAAATCAGGTTTGCAAAGAATTTCAAAGTAAAGTTTCTTCCGGTAGATATTAAGGTAAACAAAATATCAGGAAACGTATTTACTAACCGCAGAAGATCTTCACTATGTATGATCATTTACTCGACAAACAGGAGAAAGCCACCATAACGGTACTGGACCAGGCAAAGCTGCTGGGGTATGAGTGGGTCTTATAGATTAGTTCCATTCATTTTCTCAATCAAAAATTCAAGTTCTCTGATCTTTAATTTTAAGTCGATGTTCCATTAATTCTCAAAGTAAATTTCCTTTCCAATATTCAAACTTGACACTTGTAGCAATCCCCACTTTGACCTAATCACCGAGTTGAACGCATACATCTCAAAGAGTTTCAGTAATTTTGGTTTGCAAAGACTATATAGTTCCAAGCGCATATCAGAGTATTGAAGATGGAGCAATTCGAGCCATTAGAAAAAGCTATCATCGAAGCAGAGCATAATTTAGATAGGCTGTTAGATTGGATTGGTAGATACGATAACAGAGCGTCTCTTCTCTTTACATTAGACACTGCAATGCTTGGAACTTTGGCATTGAGGTTAAGCTCATCTATAGGACATGGATACAGCCAACTCCTTTTAGTCCCTTTTATACTAACCGCAGGCATTTCTATTTTAGGAACCGTTTTCACCATTTTTCCACGTCTGAAGGGGCCAACGGAATCCTTGATTTATTTTGGTTCAATCGCGAAATTGGAAAAGAAAAAATTTAGGGACTTGTTTAAAATGAGAACAACAACTGAATTTTTGGATGACTTATTGGCACAATGCCACATAAATGCGAAGATCCTAGATTTTAAGTTCAAAGTTTTTAGGATTTCACTGATTTTTACTATGGTAGCCATAATTTTTTGGTCACTCTCGCTCTATCTTCTTTGAGAGGAATTTATAATGACACTTTCTGAGGACCTCAAAAGTATGGTAAATCGAGTTATGCAAAATCAGTGGGATGTAAGGCAAGCTAATACTGTACCAGACGCCTCTAACTTAACATTAACAGGCCAAGTTGCTAAATTGGATGCCACTGTCATTTACGCAGATATGAGGGCTTCTTCTAAGTTAGTTGATGAGTTAAATCAGAGGGTTGCCGGAAAAGTCTATCAAGCTTTTCTATTTTCATTAGCTAGTATAATTAAAACCAATGGTGGTGAAATCACTGCATATGACGGGGATCGAGTTATGGGGATTTTCATTGGAGATTATAAGAATACTAGTGCAGCGAAGTCTGCCCTTATGATCAATTATGCAGTAATAAAGATTTTGAAGCCCATGCTTGAGGACCACTTTAATAGTTTGAGCAAATCTGGTTTTAAAATATCCCATTGCGTTGGGATAGACACGGGTTCGTTTCTTGCGGTAAAAGCTGGACTCCGTAATGCTAATGACATCGTCTGGATAGGAAGGCCGCCTAACTTAGCTGCTAAACTGAGTGAGATCAGGGAAGAAAATTATTCTGAATATATCACAAGTGATGTGTTTCAAGTGTTAGATGCTTCAGCAAAGTACGTTGGGGATGAAAATAAACTCATGTGGGAACCGAGAAATTACAAATATCTTGATGAAAATCTAATAATATATAGATCAAATTATTATCAGCCTTTTTAGGGTTTAAAATTTACTGGCTGACTCACAATCATTCCCTCCTCTTTATAGCATCAACCTGATCCTGCATATGGTTCAGGAGGCTCAACGCTTCATTTAGAGGATTCAAAACCTGATTCTGCCCCACTGCATTGAACCACTTAAGGCCACTCATGTCTATATCGGCCTTTTGGAAATGCCTTGCTGAAAGAGTAATGTCATCCACAATCTTAGGAATCAGCTTCCTAGGATTGTAGCTCATAAAGCTGTTCATTTCCTTTTGAGCTGCTTCCTTCTCTGCCTCTATCTCCTCTTTCAGCTTTGATCTCTTTTCACTGAGTTTGATTTCACTTACCAGGTCTTCATTGCTGATAACCTTCAGGTTGTTGTTGGCCTTTTCAGTAAGGAGATTTAATGTCTGTAACTGATCAGTGTTGATGGTTCTTACCTTAAGGGTCAGCTGCGTTATATCGCCTGAGCTTAGGACAGATTTGCTGAATGCAATAAACTCATTATGGAAGTTCTTTACCATGCTGAGAAGCTCAGGATCGCTAAGGTTCCCCATCTGTCTGTCTATTTCCTCTGCCTTCTTTTCAGCCTCTTTTATATGCTGATCCAGTTCATCATACTGATTGGCCTTCTCATGGATTTCCTCTTCGATCTTCAATTTTTCATTTCTTAGGGCCGTCAGCTTCTCCTCTACTGCTTTTATGTCATCTTTCTTGGATTCCAGGTCAATGACTTCCTTCAGTACCTCCCTGACCTTTGGCAGATACAGGGGATTTTTGGGGTTTGATATCTCTACTAAAATCTGCCTCAGGTCCTTATATTTCTCATAAACGAATGGAGCAGCAGAAGGGTTGCTCTTCAGATATCCATAAATTTTCTTTGCGTCCACTTCAGTATCCAGAAGAAATGAGTCATCCAACCATGACATCTGTGCCTTCAGATCAGACAGTTCCTGTTTCATCTTATTATAGGTCTCATTAGTGTTTGGCATTAATATATAGAAGCAGTGAAAGTATATAAATATTAATTCATGGTAATAGAAAGGTAATATGTATATATTTCTTTGGAGAATAAGGAAATCTCTATATTTGTGGATAAATACATCGGTGTTTTCTCAAAAAAAATGTGAATCTGTGTTTTTGCCTATATTTACTTATAAGATACGAAGCCCATCATGAGAATTCAGAGTTTTGTTCACTAAACTATGTAAGTGTAAATTCCGCCGTAAAATATAGGTTCTGTTATCTATTGGTTGTTTTCTATCCGATCCACTGATCATACTTTTAAATCTAAACTCTGATCAATACTGAATCTATTTTTTCGGAAAGGCCATGAAAAAAATATTCACTGTCATCCGTTACAGTGGCCTATTGGTTGGAATACATTCTAAATCTTCGAAATCTATCTAAAAATCACTCCTCTCTATTTCTGTGGTAGAATTTCCTTGATTCCCCAGGTTTGGGTTTAAGTTCAGGGTATCTATTAGTATGGTGAATAGTGTTATGGCATTTTGTACATACCTCAATAGTTTTCTCCTCTGGCTGATATTCTATATGATGTATATGGCCTTTATCAGGATGGTATCTGTATAGCCATTTCTGCTTCTCATAATCAGTAGGTATCATTTTTGGTGATTTTGTCAGGTATAAATATTTCTGGCAGACAAAACACTTCCTGAGTTTAGAAATAGCCTCCTTATATTCTTCATAAACTATCTTTGCTTTACGTTTGTAGTATTCTATATTAAAGCACCTGTCACATAATGGAGTATCTCTCTGGATATCTTTACCGCACTTTTTACAGTAACCATCAACCACAGAAGGGTTGGGATTATCATTATAGAATAGGCCAAAGAACACTCTCTCGGTGGTGTATTCAGAAAATATTTCATCTGAAATTTTATCAGATTTCCCTGTTATTTCTTTCTGCTTATCTTGTAAATAATAGTAGGGTTCCATCCAGTTTTCTGCATCTTCATAGAACGATTCTCTGAAAGGAACTTGACCTGCTTTTAAAAGATCATAACTCGTGTTCCTTATTCTATTCCGCTTCCATAGTGGCAGTTCTTTCCTAAAGCGAATATAAACAAGAGGAACAGGTTCTTCCCAAATTTTAACCTCAGACGTTCCACGCATGTCTGCAAAGACTGTTGCATCAATTCCTTCAGAAAGATAGAATAAATTCGGTTTTGATCTTGCCTCTGTGAAACCCAGATCCTGAAGTTTCCCTCCAATGTTTAATAACCTGCTGTAAACATTAGGAAAAATAGCGTTGCCAAACTTATCTTTTGGTTGCATTTAGATAAAAGTATAATGAGGCTATTTAAGAATCGCGATGGTTATCACGGTCATTGGGATTTTTCTGCCCACCGTTTTCCCTTTCATATTCCTAATGGAACTCCTTGTACAAATATTGACCGGCGTTAATTTATCCATCCAGATATCCGTCACTCCTCCATCTGTGGTCATTATTCCATCAGACGAAATTAATCCCATCACTTGTTCCATCAGCGGATCAGTCCATGCTGTTTAGTTGGCAGAGATTTGGCTCACGTATATCCCATTTCAATCCAAAAAGCCTGGTTCTTAAAATCTAAATGCTCATGCAGGATATTTTTCAACAAAAACCCTTATCCCGGCAATCATTGGTTCAAGCAGACCTTCGCTAATTTCCTTTGTGTCAGGATGAGCTGCATCATTACGGAGTCCCAACCAACTTGTGACAGATTTATGCATGGTCTTATCAATTACGGTATTTTTAAGTAAGTCACCATTCAATGAGTCCGCTTTAATATATTTCCCTTCATCAGTCGTGATCGGAATCGAATTCTTTTCTGCTAACTTTCTGAGGTGACTTTCTAAGGCCACTCCTGCCACAACTGCGGATGCTCTAAAATAACCCTGGGAGAGTAAATACTCTGCCTGTTCAAGAATGTCAGCAAAAAGCTCAGTGTCCACCATTTCGTTAAAACCACTGAGAAAACCGTTAGCATAATCCTCTCTAAGACTCTTTAAAGCTCCATATAAGTTACCCACCGAGATAGCTCTGAAAGGACCAGAAAATGAGGCCGCATAATTCCAGTATTCACTTCCACGAGGGGACATATCCAAAAGAGTTTGCTTCAGCCTCAGACATAACTGCGGTATCTGCCTTATATT
This sequence comes from Thermoplasmata archaeon, assembly GCA_021835265.1. The sequence goes on along the minus strand of JAKBQK010000189.1, from coordinate 6,348 downwards.
GAGGGCATAATAAGACTTAGATACTGCAGGACGGTTCTTATTTGCTTGATCGACCTCAGCATCCACATATTTTATTACGCTATCAATCCGCTTTAGTGCCTTAGACGTGTCAATAGATGGTGACAATGTAATTCAAACAATGCACTTTCGAGCATAAATGTTCTTCTCTCATTCAATATAATTCTAGTTAAAGAGACCTTTTAGAAGTAATCACCTAAGACGTTTCAGAGGTTTTGAGTAATCGAAAAGAGAAATGGAACCGCTATCAGATCACTGAGAAAGCCTTTAAATCCAGAAAGCAAGGATAGGTTCTGTTTATTTCATCGGAGATTTACATCTGGGCAATTCACTTAATTCACACAATTAACACAATTACTATAATTACTATAATTAACTATACTATTCCTGTTATTATTTATCCATGAGTAAAGTGAATAAAACGAGCATGTGTGAATTCTGTGAATTGGCAGGACACATAGGATAATACTGTTTATACAACAATAGGAGAATAAAAACAATTTTTCAGAAAATGAACAGGGAATAAGTGAAATAAAGAGAAAATGCCAGTTCACAAAATTTTGTGAATTGGTGTGAATTACTCCTCACTCCTCTTTAGGTCTGTAGAATGTCGCAATAGTCAGGGTACGGATCCTGCCTCCATCTCTCTTTTTTCCTACGGCATAGACCTTACATTCCCTCTTTATGAGTTCATCCCTTTCCACAAGTGTGGTCATAATCTCATCAAAGCTGCCGTATCCTGTGGCCTTCATATGAGACTGCCTCAGAAGATCAGAATGCTTGACCCATGTTCCATCCTTATCAGGAACGGCTAGGCTGTATGAATCCTCCTTCTGGTCAATCCAGTCCACACGGTATGTTTTTTCTGCCTTCTTAGCTACCGTTTTGTAGGCTTTCTTAAGCTTCTCTATGAGGGTTGTGATATCGAACTTCTGATTCATAGACTGCCATTGCCTATACACAAGAAGCATGTTTTTGTGATATTCCTCAACATCCCTTATGGCATTTTCCAGATCCTCAACATCAATATAGACTAAGCCTGAATCCGTGAAATTCATACGTGAGGATGCATAGATTATGGAATACTTGAGTACCTTCAGAGGGAACTTTGATCTGCTTATCACTTCGAAATTTTCCTGAATCAGGGACGAATCCAGATCCTCCTGAACCATTCTCACCTCAGAGACAATCTTCTTCTGATATTCGTTGTATTTCTGCCACATTTCAGGAAGCCATTCTACCTTTGCAATTCTTCTAAGCTTCAAGAGATCGTCTATGAATTCATCGGCTATGCGAAGCCCTTCCTTTGGATCAGGAAGAATATCCGATGGAGGAAGAGACTCGTAGGGGAGAAAATCAAGTCGTGTTCCTATGCCGATATTCCAGAAATCCTCATCTATATACTTCAGAAATATTGGGGTTCCAGACATTATGAATATCCCGGCATATACATTAGATGCCCCATCATCTCCCCTGCTTACGGAGCCTGAACCGGGGAGCCTTCCATCATAAAGTGCATTCAAAGTTTCAAACAGTGAGGATGTGGATCGGTTATACGCTGATTTGGCCAGAGTGCTGACTTCATCCCAGATAAGAGCGATGTTGTGCCTTTGTTCCCCTTTTATGTGTGCGATACTATGTATCAGGAATTCCCCTGTAACCCTGTTGTATATCTTATCATAGTTGTAGATGGAACCATCTCTGAGAAGCTTTTCGACGGGACTGATGATGGCGTCCAATGAAGGAGTTTTTCCTATTCCTGATGGCCCTATCCACATGAATCCAAGATTAGGGAGCACCCTCCCCCTGCTGTCCTCCGCCACGATCCTGCAAAGCTGAGAAGATATGGCGGACTGCACATAAGCCTTAGCCACGGATAACGGGATGTCTGAATTATTGGCGAACTTTCCTGAGTACTTCTCGATGATGCCATCTGTAATGGTGTTCATCCTGTCATTTTTCTGGGATTTTAGCTTCTCTTCAATTTTCTTACCCGAATCCCCATATGGTGACATGAAGAAGTTGTCCTGTTCTCTTTGAAGGTCTTCCTCATCGCATTCTGGGCAAACCAACAGATACACATCCTCTTCCCTTTCACCGACCTGATGACCTTCTGAATCCATCACAGGAACCATCCTGCCTCCTGCAAGACTGGATACCATCGGTATGTTGTGCTTTGAGCAGATCCGTGTTTTCTGATCGGTATCCATCATCACTCATCCTCCTCGTAAAAATCTAAGTTCACTGTGTTGCGTCTATTTATCCTTGCGTAAACTAGTTCGTGTGTTTTATACAGTATTTCCCAGAGTTCATATCCTTTATCCTGCATCAGGAAATTGATATCATCGAAGTCATCGCAGAAAGTACTGTTGGTGTAATCTCCGAATATGATGGTTTCACCCATGTCTGGCGTGGCAGGAACATGTGTTACCCTGAATATCCGATGATTTATTTGCACATTAACAGGCATGTCGTATTCCAGTTCAGTGACTTTGTTGCTCAGATCTTCAAAGTCCATCACTTCCATGTTAAGGTAGAGTTGAAGTTCTTCGAACTCGTTGTCATCCTTGTCGTCATCATTTTCATCAAAGAATTGCATCTCAGATCACCTCGACTTCAAATTTTTGCATGCACTTTTTCTGATTTTTTGCATGCACTTCTTGATCTGGTTTTGGCTCAGCTTCATTTCCAACACCGACCCAACCGGGGTAAACCCAACGGGCAAAAAGCTCGATCTTCTTTGCCTCTGGATACATTGTCTCTATGATTTTATATGACTTGACGGGTTTTCGTGAATGATCCGTTCGCTTTTCCTCAAAGACACTTCTCGGTTTGAACTTCGGGATAGGAAAATTTCCTTTTTTCCCTATTAAAAGAATTTCATGTTGTCCTCTTACATTCTGGCCCAACCCCATCGACTTTTTGTTCCATATTAATTGTGTTTTGTATTCGAAACCCCAACACTGGATAACTTCCATCGCTTCATTTACTTTTGGTGCAGATGACCACAGGAATAAGACTGCTTTTTTTTCGGAGATTTTCTGCACAGGAAGATTGCAGATATCTTGTGTGCTCATTTGCCTGTAGTGTGCAGAAATTTTATCCTCATGCCTTACTGCTTCAATATTGTAAATCCAGGGAGGATCCGCTAAAATCAGATCGAATTTGTTCTTTGTGGTTTTGAGGTATTCCTGAATTTCCATCCGATGGATGAGGGGAGGCTTATCGCTGATGGCATGGACGATTTCATCGCACGCCCTGCAGTAATAGCCTTCTGTTTTATATAGCCCTTCTTCCCTAGTGTAAAAAGTTCTAGCCTTCTTCCTGCACTTCGGGCAGATGGGACGATGCGAAGGCTTAAAAAGCTGAATCTCATCATTACCATGCTTCTGGGGATCTGGGGTTCGTGGCCCCCCTTCCTTATTATTCATTTTTTTCCATCCACCTTCTTCGCAAGGTTCCAGAATAGGGAAAATTTGTCAAGGAACTCCTGCTCAGACATCTGTAACGGCTCTTCAAAAACAATATTCTTGAGGGCGGGCTCGGCTTTTGAAATATCCCTGAGCTTAGTCAAGTCGATCATTTTTTATCTCCTTGCAGCCCTGCAACTTTAATCAAAATGTTATGGCTGGGGGAAACTGCCATTATTCGTTCACCTCACCGGTGTATGAACCTGGACGTCGAGGCAATAGTTCATGCGCATTACATTCCAAAACCGTCCCTTTGCGTTGCCTTTCATCATGTAAGAAGAAGGCATCAATAATCGAACCCATCTGCTCATCTTTCTCTATAGGCTCAGGATTGTTGCAAATGCAACGAAATACTGTATCTTCTAATAGTTCCCCGGCTTCTACTCCATCCGTAATTGTTTGACACTGTTTTTTTAATCTGAACTTAGTGAAAAAATGATCCTGGTTGTCGTGCGGATCCATGCCCATGTAATCATTGTCGATCGTGACATGGCATATGTCTCCATCTTCCTTCCTCAGAATTACCAAGTGTCCACAGTGCTGACACACATAAAGATCCGCGAATAACCCCAGTCGGTTTGAATTTGGAGCTTGAAGGAATTCCAGCAGAAACCTCAATTGAATCGTCTCGGTGTCTCCAAATCTCTTGTAAACTTGCTTTGTTTTTTTCTTTTCTATCATTGTTTTTCCCTCCCAGGTCTCACTACTTCGATAAGGATGTGGTTCTTGTCTGAGACAGTCATGAGAACCTCTTCACAATCAATGGCGTCCATGTTCTGCAGAAAGAATGGAGGTATGGAAACCATGCCAGAATTGTTCCGCTTATTCACGATCTTTCTTCTTGCTTTCAATTCCATTTTCTATCACCAAAATAAGTAATCGCTGAAACGCTTTTACCATATTGAACGGGTTTTTTGCACTTTTACATGGTTATTTATTTATTTTAGGTTATAAAAACTTAAATACTTTAAGAATATTCTTAATCTATGGAAAGGGAGGGAAGAGGGATTATTAATGCATTTATCCTTAATCTCATGGCAAATCCTGACAATCTCCAAATGGACGAACAGGAGATAAGAGATAAAATAGAAAATCGCTACGGGAAAACGAATAAGAGGATAAGGCCACAACATGTTAGGGTTCTGCACTTAGAACCACTTGAAAAAGACCACTGGCTCCGCTTCCTGCCCGACAAGGGCAAATATGAAAGGATCGGAGAATTAAGGCATGTGAGGCCTGAGGAAACCCTGCATGATCAGTTTTCTCCTTATCTCAATTATAAAAAATCAGAAGACATAAAGGAGTATCTTTATGATATGGAACATGGAATAAACCCAGCAATCTCCTTTACAGAAAAGGAAATTAATGAATTTTTAGAAAAGGAATATGAAAAATTTGTAGATGTATACTATAATGTTTAAGGCAATTCCACTATGGCCCGGTCATTCCCCAATGCCATCTTAACTACGAATCCGTTGTTTATGTATTGCTCTATAACGTCTACCGAAACCACCTTCTGTTTGTGCGATCCGTTTAGTTCCTGCTTATCCTTCTGGATCTGCTGGGTTATATCTCCCCTGTTAACTCCGAATAGCTTTTCACGGGCTAACTTTGTTATCTCCTCTGCATTCAGGTTTAGGAGGTTCTTCTCCTGTATCTCCTGCTCTGAGAATCCGGCCATTAGCAATAACTGAGTCCTGAACTTCTTTTCTACTTCATCCTCTGATAAGCCCTTGTGTTCTGTCTCTAAGAATTTTGTCGACTTCTCATAAGCGGAGCGCATGGATTCTACCATGTCCTCTGAAAGCCTGCCCTTGTTCAGAGTATATCTATGTTCGATATCTCCGGTATGCCCCATAAAGAATGATCGGAAATCTCTCTGGATCAGCCTTTCGTCTTGGGCCAATAGAAGCCTACTGTCAAAATATGCCCTTAGAACGTAGGGACGCCATGTAAATCCCGCATTCCTTATGGCGTTTCTCATGAGATCCCCTACATTGACGGCAGTTATGTGCTGCTTCCCTCTAAATCCTAACTTGGCAGCCGTTATGATTGCAGATTCAGGGGTGATAGCTTCCCCTGACCTTATCCGCTCAATAAGGTAATTCTGCAAGTACATGCACCCCTCCTGACCTAAGAAGCTGAAATACTTCTTTCCGGATTTGGATAATTCTTCTCTTATGTTTACCTTAGCGGGAACTCTCAGGAAGGTTATCTCTTCTCCGTCAACCTTTAGATCAGGTATATCTTTTACCTTAAGCCCGTCTATGCCTTTGTAATCGCCTAAGACCCCTATCCTGACCCCTGTAAAGGCAACAAAGGCACATGCGGTCCTCTCCCTGCTGTCCCCTGCATTGAATATCCTTTTGAGCTCCTCAGGGGTAGGTATCCTCTCTTCTGAGAGTGTAGGGGATTTATCAGCGTCCTTTACCTTTATCTGTCTGGGGAGCTTTATCCCATTGAATAATAGCCATGACTTGACGGCTTTTACCGTACTCTTGATATAGGATCCAGCATTACCTTTTTCCTCTCTCCTGATAACGTAATCGTCTATGAGATCCGCCAATGCCTTATCCTTTAACTTAAGCAGTTCCTGGGGATTCTTTCCCATTTCCGCACAGAATGAACCTAACCTTCTGAGATATACGTCTCCTGTTATCCTGGAACCACTATCAACGCTATGCTTCCAACGGGCTATATCCTTATCCTTCAGAAGATATCCATATCTGTTCTTTCCCATGTTTATCAAGTGACAATACATATACAGTATTTAAGTTTTCTAAACCATATAAGGTATAAACCCGGTCGGGCCCACTTATTCCCATAAACAAGTAATTCTTTGACTTGAATTGAAGAAACG
>JAKBQK010000178.1 GCA_021835265.1 Thermoplasmata archaeon | reverse complement strand
TTAGCAGAAACTACAAAATTCATTTATTTTGAAAAATTTTCAGTTTGAACATTCCACGCTAACATGAATAATGTTTGAAATCATGAAAAGTTCAGTCCTTACTGTCATTGCCTTTTCAATATTCTATATTCTATTCCCAAACTTCTTCCCATCTCCCCTTCCATATCGTCCCTGTCCCCTATAATAACAGACTTCTTAATGTCAATATTTATTTCTTTTTCCGCCTCAAAGATCATTCCAAGCTTTGGCTTCCTGCAATTGCAGTTCTCCTCAGGCCTGTGAGGGCAGAAGTAAGTTTTTTCAATCTTTATACCCGCCTCTTCAACCCTTTTAAGAAGTTCCCTGTGGAATTGATAAAATTGATCAATAGTAAAATATCCTCTACCTATACCCGACTGGTTTGTGATAATAACAAGGACATATCCGTTGGCCTGATATTGTTTCATGATCTCCAATGCATCAGGATATATTTCCAACTGGGAGATATCATGGCAATATGGGCAGTCTTTGTTTATGGTACCATCCCTGTCAATGAAAAGTGCCTTCTTCATTATATATCACCAATTGTAAGGTCCCTCTTAAATAATTATGTTCTTAACCATTTTATATCACATTGTTATAAGAAAACATATTATTTGATCGGTATATTCTGATTCATGGACGCAACCCAGATAAATCAGTATCTAGTGGAAGGTTCCCAAATTAGAAGCTCCCTGGATGTTGGAAAGATATTGAATCTTGGAAATGAGCTCTCCAGATGTTTCAAGAATGGAAATAAGCTCATAATATTTGGCAATGGAGGAAGTGCTGCGGACGCACAGCACATTGCTGCTGAATTCGTTGGAAGATTTGAGAAGGAAAGGATGCCACTGCCTGCCCTGGTCCTTCATGGAAACACATCATCACTCACCGCCATCGGGAACGATTATGGTTTTGATCAAATATATTCAAGGCAGATTCAGGCTTTCGCAACAAAGGGGGATATTATCATCGCATTGAGCACAAGCGGAAATTCAGTAAATGTGCTGAGAGGCATAGAAGAGGCAGTAAAAAAGGGGTGTGAAACATTCGGGATCACGGGAAGGGATGGGGGGAAGATGAAGGAACTGATTCATGGAGAAAGGCTCATAATGATTCCAAGCAACAGGACATCCTTCATACAGGAATCAACCATTGCCATTGGTCACATCATATCCAAGATCGTTGAGGATTCTGTCTGATCTACTAGGTGTGGTTGTTTCCTAATCCCCTACGAATATAATCCCCGATCCCCTGTTTACGATCCTGAATGGTGTCACAGGAAGCCCCAGGCTTTCTGAGATGGACCTGTGGTATTTTGGATCTGCAAAAAACATGAGAAAGCCGCCGCCTCCAGAACCTATGAGCTTTCCACCCGTGGCACCTTTTTCCATTGCCCTTTCGTAGAGTGCATCGATTTCACCCATGGAGATCTTGTTTGAGAGCTTCTTCTTTTCAATCCAGTTTTCATGTAGCAGTCCTCCAATCTCCATGTAATTCCCTCTGTTCATCTCTTCCTTGAGCCTGTGGGAGAGTTTAGACATCTTTTCATATTTTTCACGCAATGAAGAGATTCTTGTCTTTTGATCCGTATGAATATGATCTGATTTTCTTTCCATATTCGTATATAGTAAAAGTAAATGGTTTTGTAGTTGTTCCATTGTATCCTCTGGCATTATTATTGGAGTTACATTTGCTTCTGGCTCTTTGCCAAACTCCATGAGGTTCATTCCCCCAAATGCAGCTGCGTATTGATCCTGAAGACCGCCCTCCTCCTTAAGGACATTACGTTCAATGTGAATGGCCTCCTTTGCAAGTTGTGAAGAAGATGCAAACTCACCTTTGTAAGCATGAAGCGCATTTAGCAATCCCACAGTAAAGGTGCTGCTTGATCCAAGGCCTGTTCCGTTTGATGGTATATCAGACATGGACACTATCTCGATCTTCTCGCCTATATTGAGATATTTCAGAGCTTCCCTGACAACAGGATGCTTTATTTCATCCACGCTATCCACTATTTCCGTTGTGGAGTAACTTACCCTGATTCTTCTGTCAAATTTTTCATTGACTGTTATGTAAATATACCTGTTTATTGTTGCATTGACCACTGCGCCATTTCCGTAGTTCATGAAGTATTCGGGTATATCTGTGCCTCCGCCTGTGAACGTGATTCTCAAGGGAGTGCGGGACATTATCATTCTTTTAGTCATGAGTAAAACTCAGATATGATTCTGATGCCTTCTTCAAGCGTTGTCTTTGCTTTGAATCCGAGAACTTTTTCTGCTTTGGATGTGTCTGCAAGTGTTTCCATCACATAATTTTTTACTGGCATTGTTATGTATTCCGGTTCCGCTTTAGTTCCAAGGTATTTGTTCAGCATGCTTAGCATTTCGTTGAGACTGTAATTCTTCCCATAACCAACATTGAACACCTCAAAACCTTTGACCTTTGATGCCAAAAGTAGTGCATCAATCAGATCCTCAACATACACAAAATCTCTCCTCTGTTCTCCGTTGCCATATATGACCGGTTTCTTCCCATCTTTTATGTTCCACAAAAACTGTGTCACTAGATTTGCATATTCTCCCTTTGCTTTCTCATACTTTCCATACACTGAGAAGAATCGCATGGCTGCAACATTAACCCCAAAGAGTTTGTTATATAATTCTGCCATTCTTTCAGAATAAATTCTTGCTTCTGTGTAAAAGTCAGTAACGCCTGGAATTATATCCTCCTTGTGTGGCGGTTTAACTTCATTGTATATTGATGAAGTGGAAGAAAATACCATATTTACATTATTATTTTTACAATATTCAAGGAGCGCAATCATACCTCCAACAACTTCAGAAACAAGCATTGGGTTATTCCTGTACATAGGAGATGCTGAATAGAAACCCATGTGAAAAATCAAGTCCACTTTCCTTTCCAATTTATTTATATTTTTCACATCTTCATGAAGCAGTTCCACCTTCCCTGCATCAACTAGGTCCTTGATGTTTTTATCTGATCCCGTATGCATATTGTCAATCACAATTACTTCATTGTTTGTAGCGAGTCTCCTCACGAGATTCGTACCAATGAATCCAGCACCGCCTGTTACAATAATTTTATGATTTTTAATATTTGTTTCCATTTTATCATTCCCTCATTGTTTTCATATTAATACATTTTATTTAGGTGCGTGTGAAAGTATTGTTATATAAACGCAGTTCACGATTTTTCCTTTTGACAGAATTCTCAATTGATTAGATACGACCTGAACTCCGCAGATTTAGGTACATGTAACTGACTTGAGGGCTTCCAGGATGATTTATGAGTGATATTAAATAAAACGAATCGGGTGTGCCTTTAATTCTCATGGGTTTTTAGGAAAAGTCTATAATAGGTTTTGGTTAAAAATTTAACAATAAATAAAGGAATAATAGATAGAAAAATGCCAAAATAATATACGGATTTATACCGTCTATAATATTTGTTAAATTCTATTCCGAAAGAAATTGATGGTTTAATCGAATAATAGAATCTTAGCAATAACATTACTCTCCATTCAAATTTGGAGCCATTGTAGAAAATATAATCGACAGCATTCTCATTTATACCTATTTCTGTCTTCATAAAATTCAGTAAGGAGTATAACTTATCGTGAAAAACTACTGTTGCCGAATAAATTGCTTCCTCTGGACTCATCTGGTGAGGCAAGTTATTGAGTACTCCCTGATGAACAAGTACTTTTCTAATTATCGCAGCATTTGAATTCTGTTCTAGACATAATATTAGAGCATAACTTTGGAGGAATCTCGTACCTATGAAATCCTCTAAGTTATCAAGCTTCTTAATACTGTATGAATTATATATCTTATTTGAAAGAAAAGACAATCCTTCAAGAGAAAGAGTTTTCAAAAATTGTTCTCTGGAATCAAATAATGTCTGACCAACATCTTGGTACCTTGGGTTATAGTATATTTCCTTGCCCCTTATTTTTTTGAACTGATCCCAATTGAGTGCTATCGTCGAAATGTCTGTGTGTTTTTTCAGGAAGTTTAGTATATATTCTACTGCCCCTGAAGCGAGGATATCATCATCACCCATTAATTGAATGAACTTGCCCTTTGCATTTTGAATACATTTTAAGATATTACCGTCGGGTCCTATATTTACTTCATTACGTAAATAAGTTATATTGTGTCCCTTTTGAATGAAATCTTTGACCAATTCTAAGGTACCATCCGTAGAAGCATTATCACTGATTAGTATCTCAACATTAGAATCTAAACCATCACTTATTATTGAATCCAATGCACACCTTAGATAATTTTTTCTATTGTATGTTGGGATACATATTGAAAGGATAACTTCATGAACATTGGAACAGATTTCCCTTACCCCCATGATTATATCTCCATGTATTCATTTATTTGCCTTGTTGTTACTTCTGATGATTTGGATTTGTCGAAGTAATACTTTTTATACCATTCTACAGTTTTCTCTAAACTTTTCTGAAAATTATATTTTTGTTGCCATCCTAATTCATTGGTAGCCTTGCTTATGTCGAGCTGGAGACGGTGTGACTCCTTTGTAGAGATATTTGACTCTATTTTGTACGCTCCCTTTCCCCATTCCGATACAAATTTCCTAACCAGTTCTATTACTGGTATAGATTTCATTTCCATTGGACCGAAGTTCCATGCGCCTGAAAGACTGGGAACATTCCACATCTTAGAAACGAGGTTCAAAATTCCGTTAAGTGGGTCAAGCACAAATTGCCAAGGTCTTATTGAATTTGGATTGCGAATAGTTACAATTTGTTCGCTTGTGATACTTCTCACTAAATCTGGCACAATTCTATACTGAGCCCAATCACCTCCACCGATTATATTGCCTGCTCTTACGGAGGACAGTGAGATGCCAGAATCACGATAATAACTATCTATAAATGAGTTGACGACTATATCCTGGCATGATTTGCTTGCACTGTATGGATCCAAACCTCCGAGAGGATCAATTTCCCTATATGAATATACCCATTCGTTATTTTTGTAGGTTTTATCGCTCGTCATAACAATTACTGACCTAGCGCTTCCAGACTTTCTTACTATATCTAACAAATTAACTGTTCCAAGAATATTTGTATTAAAAGTATGTGATGGATTTTCTAAAGCTTCCAGGACGATTGGCTGAGCTGCAAAGTGAAAAACAATATCCGGTTGGTAATCCTCAATTGTTTTCTTTAGTAACTCTCTGTCTAGAACATCTCCCCTTACGTTTTTTATTTGTAATTGGAGTGATAGGGAATCGTACATACTAGGTTTTGTTGGTGGAGAGAGTGAATAACCACAAACATCGGCCCCTAGTAGTAGTAACCATTTAGTAACCCATGAACCAACAAATCCAGTATGACCTGTAATGAAAATTCTCTTTTTATTATAGAACTTTAAAAAATCATTCATTTAATCGTCTCCTAATTCAGTACCCTTTCTATTATCTTCTGTAAAACAGCTTGACCATCTAACCCATAGGCTTTTCTTAGATAATGCTGCGAAGCAGAAATTTTAGTAAAATAGTCTGGGAGAGTAAATGGTAAATATTCTATTCTTAATCGTTCTTGAACAATAGTTTGTGATATTAAAGAGGAAAGTCCTCCATATGGTGAGTGTTCTTCTAAGCTAACTATCAATTTCTTTCCAAGTGAAACTTTTCTGAGTAAAGTTGTGTCAAAAGGTTTTAGGGTATGCATGCTTATTAAGCTTGTGGAATAACCTCTCTCATCCAGTTCATAAGAGACCTTGTCACCTACTTCAAGCATATTTCCAGTTGTTATTAATAATATGTCTCTACCATCCTTGACATTGAGTCCCTTACCAATTTTGAAATCGATTGCCGTATTTTTGTGTATATATCTGTCTCCTGATCTGTTTAATCTAAAGTATATCGGGCCTGGAATGCCTTGTGATTCAAGGATGGCTTTCTCAACTTCTATAGGATCACCTGGGCATACTACAGTCATATTTGGTAATGCGGTCATGAGTGCTATATCTTCAGTTGCATGATGTGTAGGTCCAGCATTTCCATAAGCAAGGCCACCCCCTACACCAACAATTCGAACAGGAAGATTATGATAACAAACATCATCTCTGATTTGCTCAAATGCCCTATACACTAAGAAAGGCGCAATTGAATATGCATAGACAGTCATTCCTGACATGGCAAGGCCAGCAGCCATGCCGATAAGGTTTGCTTCCGCAACACCTGCATTAAGGTATTGTTTTGGAAACCTCTCCTTAAATTCTTCAAATACACCAAATCCTAGGTCTCCTGTTAATAATATAATGTTCTCATCCGCTTCGCACATTCTAGACAATGTGTTGATGAATGCTTTTCTCATTTTTTCTCTACCTCCGCTTTGAAAGCCACTGCCTGTCCAGATGTTGGAGAGCGATAATGCCATTCCAATTTGCCCTCCATTTCGGATATGCCCTTCCCCTTAATGGTTTTGGCCAATATTAGCACAGGAGAGTTGCCATTTACGGATATTTTCCTAATTGCGGACTCAATCTCTTCAATATTGTGTCCATCTATCTGGTGAACATCCCACCCCGAAGCCTTAAATCTTGAGGAGATCATTGTTTCAGATTGGATGTTATCTGTTCTTTCAAAACCTTGGAGATTATTATAGTCTACAATCGCTACAAAATTTCCCAATCCTAGGCTTGAAGCAAGCATAGATGCTTCCCAAATAGACCCTTCTTGACATTCACCGTCGCTTAAGAGAACAAATGTTCTGTAAGTTTCATTTTTAAGTTTAGCATAATATGCCATCCCTAAGCCAATAGAAAGCCCGTGTCCAAGAGATCCTGTAGATGCTTCAATACCAGGGATAGATGTTTTTTCAGGATGTTCAAACAAAATAGTCCCATCTTCACCATACTTTCTGAGTATTTCGCTTGAAAAGAATCCACGCTTTTGAAGGATTGCATAGAGTGCAGGAGCTGCATGTCCCTTGCTCAAAATGAATCTGTCTCTACTCTTCATATTTGGATCAGCAGGATCTATATTCAATATTTTGAAATATAGTACCGACAAAATATCAATACATGATAAGCTAGAGCCTATATGTGATGTCTTTGAATGTTCATGAAGATCTATAACTGTCTTCCTCAATTCTTTAATCAAGTCTTTCAGGTTATCCATTATACCACTCCTTGTAGGTTACCCAATTTTTTTCAAACCATTTATAAGTTTTTGTCAATCCAGTCTTAAGATCATTTGTAGGCCTCCAGGAAAGAAAATCATCAACTTTTTTTATATCCGCTGCCCATAATAAAAAATTATCGCTAACACGACCTTGCTTGTAATTATAATTCACTGAAAACTTATTAGCGAAGATAGTAGACAGTGTGTCAACAATATCAGAAATTTTGGAGCTAATTCCGGTGCCAATATTAAATATTTCACCATGGGGAAGGGCATTTCTGTGCACAATTGTCTGATGATATGCATTACATACGTCTTCAATGAAAGTGAAATCTCTTACAAAATTAGGAGATGTCAGTTGGGCTGTTTCCCCTTTTAATTTTGAAACAATGAGATGTGGTATTAGTCTGTTCGGTTCTTCCATATATCCGTATATTGAGAAAAGTCTGAGGGTGAATATAGGTAATGACAATTTTCTGGCTCTGGCCTGACAATAAAGGGAACCTGCTAATTTAGATATTCCATAGGAATCAATTGGTGCTGCGATATCTGATTCACGCATTAATGAGCCTTTTTCTCCATACTCTGAACTGCTCCCTGTGTTTATAAACCATTCGAACCCTGTTTTAATCGATTCCTCTAATAAAATCCTGGTACCATCAAGATTTGTTTTGTAAATAAGGTCCTCATCATTTTGGTAGTGATATCCGCCGTAAATGGCAGTGTTTATAATTCCATCAGGGTTATTTTCGGATAGAATTTTACTGATACTTTCTCGATTTGTAATGTCCCCATATACAATAGTGATTTTATCTTTAATTTCGAGCAGTCTCCATGGCTGGCTGTTTGGTCTAATTAATGCAACCAACTCGTTACCATCACTAAGCATTGATCTTACAAGATTGGCGCCAACAAATCCATTGGCGCCAGAAATCAATACTTTCATTTATTCCAAACCTTCCATGGAGCACTATTATCACTCCAAAACCGTTCAAGGAAACGCTTATCAGACATAGTATCCATTGGTCGCCAGAATCCATGGTGTTTGTACGCGACTAGCTGGTCACTTATAGCTAGGGAACTTAGTGGACCTTCTTCCCATACTGTATTATCGTTCTCAATTAGGTCAATTACCTCCGGTTCAAGCACAAAATACCCTCCATTCACCCATATTCCATCCCCGGGTGGTTTCTCTGTAAACTGTACCACTTTTCCATCTTCACTTAAAACAAGAGCCCCAAAGCGACCAACTGGCTTGACTGCGGTAATCGTAGCATATTTTTTATGACTCTTGTGATATTCAACAACTTCTTGGATATTGATGTCGGCAAGACCATCTCCATATGTTAACATGAAAGTCTCTCCATCAAGTAATGACTTGATTCTTTTGATGCGCCCTCCTGTCATTGTGCTAATTCCAGTATCAACTATCTTCACATTCCAGGATTCATCAGGTTTTCTTAGTACAGTTGATCTATCGTTTTGAGTGTCCACTTCGAAATCTCCATGTGAGAAGAAATAATTGCTGAAATATTGTTTAATTATATCTTGCTTATAGCCAGCACAAATTATGAAGTCGTTGAACCCATAATATGAATATATTTTCATTATATGCCAAATTATGGGTTCATTGCCTATTTCCACCATGGGCTTTGGTCTCACCTGAGTTTCCTCACTAAGTCGTGTACCATACCCACCTGCCAAAATTACGACTTTCAATGCAAAAGTTTATAATAACCGCTTTAATAAAACTTTACATTGTTATTATGGAGAAAAATCAAAAGTTATTACTATTACACAAGATTGGTCATAAAAGTTACTAAAAGTCCAGTTCAGTGTATTGTCGCTTTAGCACTGAAAATTTCCCCCTATGAACTCACCCTTAAATCTGGAAACCAAGTAATTTCAGAGGATAGAGCTGAGATTATAAGGGAACTTTTTAAAGCAAATTTTAACACTAACGAGAAATATTATTTTGTATACAATAAAAAGGGATTCAGTTATACTATTAAAAATTACAATAGTGTTGAGACAATGATTTCCACATTTGTTAATGAAGACTGGAAGAAATTGAATGTTAAAAATAAATTTGTTTTAGATATCGGTGGCTATGTTGGAGATACAGCAATTTATTTTGTTGCAAATGGTGCGGTTAATGTAATAGTCCTTGAAGCATTTCCCTATTCGTGTAGAATAGCTGAAGGAAATGTAGCAATAAACCACTTGCAAGGAAAGATAGAGATATTGAACTATGCCCTTGGGGCACATAAAACAAATATAATAATAGATCCAAATTACGTCAATGACAATGAATCAAGTGCGATTTCTCAAAGTGATGGTGTAGAGGTTCCTGTCACAACATTAGAAGATATAGTTAAGAAATATGCTATAAAAGATTGGGTTATGAAAATGAATTGTGAGGGATGTGAATATGATGTCTTCGAAGCTACTGATATTAAAATTATCAACACTTTTTCTGAGATATATATGCATTACCATAAAAACCCCATACCTTTAGTAAGGAAATTAGAGGAGTCAGGATTCAAAGTGGAATATGATGATTATATACATGCTAAAAGAATTAACATATTGCATTAAACTTTATTCCCATTGCTTCAATCCCTTAATTGGAGACATTATTGTCTTATAAGATTTCTGAAACTTTTTCATACATTTTTTTCATCTCCCTTTGTGTAACATACCTTATGTTGTATACAACCTTTCATTGTTATAGAAATCCAAACATATGTAAATTCTCGGGTCAGCCATCCGTTATCTATTGGTTAATCTCATCTTCTTTTTGGCCGCAATGAAGAATATGACTTTCCGCTTTGGCTTGTCATAGGACACTAGATTATCGTTCTCTTAATACCTATGCTATAACACTCTCATCCATTTTGTACTTCCACCTGAATACAACCTGGGACCTGTTAAGTTCTTGGAAGTAGAGATCTTTCCTTCAGTTCATCCACATTCTTCAACCTTACTTCCTTCAGCATTGTCATTGTGAACTTGCTGAACAGCGTCTCAACTATGTTCAGCCATGAGCCATGTTTTGGTGTGTGAAAACAAACTCAAACCTGTTTGGAACCGTGGACAGATATTCCCTTGTTTTTTCCGATGTGTGAACCGTGAGGTTGTCCAGTGTGATCCTCAATTTGAACTTCTTCGGGTACGATTCATCAAGCTTCTTCAAAAACTTGATGAAATCATCTGAGTTGTGTGTACGGGAGGTTATATGGGTAGCAATGCCCGTATGCAGATCTATTCCTGCGAGGAGGGATATGACTCCCCTTCTGATATGTTCATAATCCCTCGCAAAAGAGGCATGTTTTCCCGGTGCTTGAGGAAGTTCTTCCGATTTCAGCGATATGGCCTGTATTCAGGGTTTCTCGTCGAACGATATGGTTACGGTATCCTTTCGTAGAATCAGGTGCATGTAATCTCCATAGACGAAAACCCAAAACAGATTGTCTCAGACTTTAGGAAACTCATACCCATGAAACTAGGATCACCAGAAAAATATGATTATGAATCCAAAAGGAAATCACTGCGAACATATTTTTTGTCTAGATCCGTTTTGAGGTAAAAGAATTGAAAATGTCACAAAGGTGAGAACAAAGAGAGATTTTGCCTTTATTGTTAAGGACGTTGTTGACAGGTATCCCGTTACAAGAAAACTTTACATGGTTCTGATTAACCTCAATACACGCTTCGCAAAGCACATCACCGAAACATTCGAAAAGGATGAGTGGGTAGGAGGCCCTCAAGAATAGAATTCCACCATACACCAAAACATGCAGTTGGCTAAATATAGCGGAGATTGAGATCAACGTGATGGATACGGAATGCACAGACAGGAGGTCCTGTATACTCCATTCTCTCGAATCCAATTAGCGAAGGTCTAACTATGATCGTAGCTACTGAGTATTCCCATATAATAACTCCTTATTTTTTCTCTAAAAATTTTATAATGAAATTGCTTAGATCGAATATACGCCTTTTCCGTATAAACCTGGGGGTTATCTATTGCTTCAAGAATGATCTTCAAAAAAGACTCCGGACTAAAAGGATCAGCAAAATAAGTAAAACCATCTGTGATTTCATGAAAAGGTTCAATGTCCGAAATAACCATTGGTAACTTGACGGCCATAGCCTCAGCTACTGGTCCGCCGAAACCTTCATCTGTAGATGGTTGAATAAGCACATCGCAAGCATTATATATCTTATTTAGGGTTTGATTGTCTATGTTTACAAAATTTATACAATCCTTAATTTCTCCCCCTACTCTTACTATTTTATAGTTTTCTGGGAGAATCTTTGTAAGCTTCTTGACTAGCGGTATATTTTTGTTTGAGTTGAACCCTGAAACTGAAAGGATAAGTTTTTTTTCTTTGGGAAGACCGAGAACAGATCTTAATTTTGATTTATCTGAAATTGGTGCAAACGAATCCGAAACTGGATATGGTATTACAGTTATATTTCCTTGGAATCCGTATCCAATTAGTTGTTTTTTGACATAATCCAAGTCAGTCAAAACATTTTCATACTTCGAATAGACTGCGACAGCTTTCTCGGTGATTCTTTTACCAAACGTTGATACTTTTGCCTTACCAGCTAGTACCATTATATCGTGCACGGTAACGATGTTGTTCGTGGATTTGTCAAAAGGGACAATATATTGTGCAGAGTAGTGCATAATTCCATTAGGATGACCGATAATTTTGAGTGATTCATAGAATTTTTTAAATGCAAATTTTGGTAAAATTCTGTTGAGATTGATCTCCCCCCCAAAATAAGACAGGTCACCAGTGATCGGAATTGAACCAGGTATCTTAATGTTTAAGAATTTTTTTCTGTTTTTCAGAGTATAAAAAGAAACAAGTTCAGGTGCAGATTTATAAATATTAATTGAGTAATTTGTAACAGCAATGTTAGGCACATGGTTTGAAATAAGATTGATCAAATCTACTCGTTATCGCGCTAAGGACATTAACTTTTGCATCACGGAACATTTTCAACTTTTGGTTGATGATTTCCGGAAAACCAGTACAAGATGCGAAATCATGAAATAGGATAGAAGTATCACATGACATGCGACTGCGGAAGGCGCCACATGTGGAGTTCAAAAATGTTTCAACCACATATCATTATGAATCCATATTGGATGAAGTATCTGTAAGGTTGAACACAAAAAAATAAGAAGGCAGAGATGCCTCTTCCACATGGAGAAGGATCTTGCACACAAGATAGCAGTTGCAAAGATGGAAGATCATCTTGACACGGCAAAGAGGATGATCAGGTACATGTTCTTCCAGAACGAAACAAACCTGAAGAAACTCGGAAAGAACATGGACGCAGTTGAAAAGATCACTGAAGGGATGAATGAGAAGGAAATTGTAAAGATCATGCTGGAGAAGATCAACAGTTTGTATGGCGATGACAGGATCATTGCATCATTCCTCACATTCGTAAGGAGGCACAGGAATGAGGTATTCCTGTATCTTGAGGAATCAAAGGTGGAGAAGACATCCGACAAGGCAGAACAGCACTTCTCTATCCAGTCATGGCTGTTAAAGCATCGGTTCAAGACGAAAGAGGGCCTGAAAAGAACATCCTACTGGTATCACCGGTATCTTTCAACCGGAATGTGACAATGTCATTTCGTGCAAAAATCTATAAGGGCGTATAGATTATAAAAACCCATGTCCCTCAATTATTCTGTTATTATCTGTGCATGTAACCCTCCAAAAATATTTTATGACACGATCAATCGACTGGAAGAAATGCAAATAGATACATTTGCGGGCTACAGCGGAAATGATATGATGTTACCTCCTACATTAAATCACGTTATAGTAATAAAGGAGTTTAATTATGGCATCTGGCATAACTTTAACACTGGCATACATCTAACACTTTCCAATGGTTTTGATTTATTTACACTTCTCAAAGACGATGCTTTCATTTTGCCTGATTTTTCAAAGAATTATGTTGTAGATTATTTCAATAAGAACTGCAAAGAAAATGATGTATTGCATATCAATTTTGTCAGTGGTACGCTGACTACAGAGAAGATTGATGTGGACACTGGGATGACCGTTTCATCGTATATTGCACGAAGAAACAAATTCAGGGAAGACTTTGTCATAGATCAGCTGGATATCTATTTCTGTTACGATGTGAGTAAAATAGGAGGTATTATAAAGTCTATTGACAGGAAGATGCTTGATGTACGGTCAGTAGGCAGAATGATGACTGGAAAGATGCATTATTTGCCATCTTTTCGAGTATATCTGCTTACTCGAAATACATTAAGAATATTTATAGAATCAAAGAAAATTCATTTTCTCTTAAACTTTATAAAGTTTAGCGGCGGTTACTTATTGAAAGGGATAATTGGCCATGAAAAACGAATGTTTTATGCTTGTTTTTCTGGTGTTATTGACGCAATCTTTTACCAACTTC
>JAKBQK010000222.1 GCA_021835265.1 Thermoplasmata archaeon | reverse complement strand
TGAAAGAGAATTAATGGGGAAAGATTACCTTATGAGGAGATATAATAACGATGATGGATTCAACTGCAAGGACAATGCCTTCCTACTGACTTCATTCTGGTATGCAGAGGTCCTTTCTGAACAGGGTAATGTTGAAAAAGCAAAACAGGTTTTGGAAACACTAATAAGTAAGGGAAACCACCTCCATCTATTTTCTGAAGAAATTGATATGGAAACAGGGGAACAACTTGGTAACTTTCCGCAGGCCATCACCCATCTTGGAGTGATCAGGGCCATATGCAAAGCAAACGAAAAATTAAATGGTAAAAATTAAGAAGTAAATTTTTAAAAGTAATTTTAAGCAGTTTTAAATTTTGCAAGATCCTGAATATTTTTCTTTATACCATCTATCTGAGTGGTTAGATCCTGAATAATCTCTTCAAGTATTTCATCAAAATCCTTTGATAATCTGTACCCATGAACTGGTCTTCCTTTGCCTTCTTTCTTCATGTTACGTTTATTTATCCATCCCCTTCTTCTAAGCCATTGCATGGCAATAGACACTTCAGGCTGCCTGAGACCAGCCTCTCTTTCAATCTCAATACTGGTTACTTCTTCCTTCCCTCTTGTGTAAACGAGTGTGTATGCAACGCTTCTGGGAATGTTAGAAACAATCAGAATTTTAGCTAATTTATTTGCTTCTTCTGTTAACGTCATTGTTATCACATAATAATATAATTATAATATATATATTCTTCTCAAAATATGTTGAATATTATTTATTCTTTCCTCTAACTCTTTGCAAGTGCCTCTAGTTTACTTATGATAGTGTACAGGGATGCCCTTCCATGTGAAGGAACATTTGGATCGTTCGAAATTTCATCCAGCATGGAAATTGCGGTTGCACACCTTATATCTAAGCTTGTTTTCTGATTCTCAAGCTTTGTTTTGGCATCAGAAGCATTCTTCCTTACATTTTTTGGCACTGACGTATCTAGCGACATTTCTTCAAGCAAATACATTACTTCGTTAAACAAATTCGAATCCATATAAATCACTCCACAAACACTCTCTTATTTTCCTTCTTGATGCTTACAACCATCATGGTCTTTGAATCTCTAACTCCAGATATTTTACTGAGCCTGTTCAGAATGTATTTTTGAAACTCGTTATAATCTGGAAATCTCACCTTTACTATAATGTCAAAATCGCCGGTTACAACAAATACATCCTCAACGTGTGGTTCTGACACTATTTCGGCAGCAATATTTTCCACTCTATTAATTTCTACCCTCATACCCACCAAAGCCGTTACTATTTTTCGATCGAATACTCGATCTAGATCAACATCAAGACCACTGTTTTGCATCAA
This sequence comes from Thermoplasmata archaeon, assembly GCA_021835265.1. The sequence goes on along the minus strand of JAKBQK010000222.1, from coordinate 1,324 downwards.
AAGGACACTCCGAAAATTCAATACCTTATTTCTAACTACATTTTAAATTTTCCAGTATTCTAAGATTTTATTATATATTTTGACTCATTTATAATTAATTTCCTCTACACCACCATTCTTACCAACTATGGTTTTCCATGTCATCCCATGAAATATACCCACTTCCACAACGCCAGGTATCATTTTCAACTTTGTTTGAATATCCTGAACATTATCGATCAATCCAAAATCCGAATCAATGACAATATTACCGTTGTCGCTTTTGCTTTTATTGTCTGGTCTCAGGGTTACTTTGCAACCCTTATTTTCAATATTTTGAATTGTCTGTTCTGCCAGAAATGGTAGTATCTCAACAGGAACCTTGAATTTTCCAAGCTTATTTACTAGTTTGCTCTGATCGGCTATTATAATTAACTTTTGACTGTTTGCCGCTACAATCTTTTCTCTGGTTAGAGCTGCACCCCCTCCCTTAATTAAATTTCCATTTGGATCAATCTCATCAGCTCCGTCTATGTCTATTGCAATACTCCCGTGAAATTCAGTAGATGTCCTTAATCCACCAGAATTCAACAAATACATAGTTTCCAGGGAGGTTGGAACAAATGTAACATCAGAATATTTCCTGGATTCCTCAACTAAAAGTTTGATAAGGAATTTTACTGTTGATCCGGTACCGATACCAACAAAACCTTCTTTTGGAACATATGGGATTGCTTTTACAGCGGCTTTTTCCTTTAATCTACTTTCATCCATAGATCCAATATGATTTCTTTAAATTAAATCAATCGATACGTACCCATGGAACTAAAATCAAAATCTTGGAAAGAAAGTTATACACAGATAGAGAGACTGGTTCTTCCAGCAGATACCAATGTATTCAATGCTCTTTATGGTGGCAGATTAATGGAATGGATAGATAACGTGGCATCCATAGTTGCATTTAAGCACTGCAGACAGGGAACAGTTACTGGAAGTATTGATAGTTTATTCTTTCTTGCGCCCATACACCTTGGGTTCATTGTTAATATGAAGGGAAGGGTTAATTACACAACCAAGACGACAATGGAAATAGAAGTAGATGTTTCTGCACAGGATGCACTTTCAGGGAAGGAAAGGTTTACCACAAAAGCTTACCTCACTTATGTGGCTGTTGATGTAGATGGGAGACCATCTCCAGTTCCAGGATTGATACTTGATGACGACGATTCAAAGGATAGATTCAAGTCCGGTGAAGAAAGGAGCTTAAGGAGGCTTGAACTGTTAAAATCTGTGAAAAAAGAAGCTCAGATTTTCGATGATATGCATTAATAAGCATTCATGAAAA
>JAKBQK010000039.1 GCA_021835265.1 Thermoplasmata archaeon | reverse complement strand
AAATCCCAGTGCTCCCATTGAATGCAAATCCCCCGAAAAAGTGAACCCACAGCAAAACGACTTTTTAATTTGGCAGTGCGAGGAGGGGGCCTACATAGAAAGATGGCTTGATAATGCAAATTCTCATAGGAAAGACATTGGAAGGGAGAACCTTGTTCGGGTCATGAACAATGTAAGATAGCTGATCAATTAGATCTTGGGAAAACTGTGAGGCATAACTTTACCTAACAAAATAAAATAACAAAGGATAATCTAGAAAGAAGTAAATGGAAAGAGGAAAAGCAGTAGTGAAGGAAATATCTCAAAAAATCAACAAGGTCAATATCTCATTTTGCATCAAGCGTAAATATATGCTTTTCAGAGTTTCGCTTTAAAGTCTCCTTGCCGATTTTGAAGTATTTTTACTACCAAATTCTAATGGGATAATATATGTGTTTGGGTGAACAAAACTAACATCTGGTGGGTTTTGGTTCACAGCTGCAGTTTTAAATGGTGGAGTGGCTGTATTCCTTGATGCTGATGAAAGGATAAAATCGTCAATACGGTTTCCCAAAAGCGGTCAAAACTAGTACATAATGGCTACAATATGATCACTTCTGACGATTTGAAGAACGAGAGAAATCTCCTTAGAGAGGATATAAAAAATTATTTCGGGTAGGATTACCTAAATCTGAATTCATAATCAAATTCAGCTCAATAGGATATAACGAAGAACGCAAATGGCATGGTTTCGCATATGCTGATAAAGCTAGAGTTACATTTAAAATAAAGGGATGTTCTATCCTCATTGAGCTAAATCAAGAGACCGGCTTAGATCCGTATTCATAGAATTAAGAGGAATAGCATTATGAAATTAAACATAGAAGAGGATCCATGGAAGAAAATCTGCGACGATCTCGGTATATCGAATAATATACATAGTTTTGTGTCACAAAGAATTCCACGAAAAATTATTCAGAGATATGGACGTCCGGAAAAGTTGATCCCAATTTACACACGAGAGCACCTCATCTCTAAACATCCGTTCCTATCTATGAATAAATTAACTCCAATGAGGGTTGGAAAAGGCGAAGCCATTTTGACTAAGGCATCATTAATTCAGGAAATACCGAGATACAAAAGAAATGAACCTTTATCAATCAAATTATCCGGTGAAAAAGAAGATGAGGCGCAGAAATTTATAAAGTATACAGGTGATACCGAAGCCAAACTGCTCGCAATAGCATACAATCATGGTGTTTTTAGTCGCGCGTTCAATAATGATAATAGCAAAAAGTACGATCTTGGAATTTATGGTAAGATGAACTTGCCTAAAACTGAAATCGGGTTGGTTGATTTTGAAGGAAAAGAAAAAATGTATAGAGAAAAAATAAGCAATGTTCAGTTTGAATTGGATTTTTCTTTTGAAGATGAGTCCAATATATTCATAATAGAAGCTAAAATTGGAGTTGCAAAGACGTTTTCCTCGCTTCAACTCTTTTATCCTTATATTATCCTAAAGAAATATGCATTAGAATCGAATAAAGTGATACGTCCCATTCTCCTAGTAATTCAGAATTTTTCAAAAGAAGAAATACTCTATAGAATATTGGAATATAAGTTTAAATATCCAGATGTTCCAAATTCAATTGATCTTAAGAAACAAATAAATGTTTCTCTACTCCTTTCTTCTCAATATCACTTCAGTTAATTTATATTTGTGAATACTTCTAAAATAGGTCAAAAGAAAATATTAAACCTTGTTAGTAAGCAATCTTTAATAGGCCACAAATCATGGTGACAAATCATTTATGAAATCAAAAAGCATTATTGATGAACTCATAGGATTAGTTAAAGACTTTCAAAATGATCAAAAAGTTGAATATTTTAGTGGCCAGAAAAAGGGAAATTTAGTCTTTTTAGGTAAGGATTCAAATTCTGGACCGAATTTTGAGTTCGGCGACCTGAGAGTGGAATTTGAGAACGCTAGAGTAATTGTAGAGGTAGATACAGCTGGGGGAATTACTAACCTTGCCAAGTATTTTTTTATGCTGAATAAACCAGATGATTTCAATTTCGAAGAAATTGAACCAAAAAATCAACGAAAAAAATACACATATTTATTGCATATTTTTGTATGCTTAGACGATACAGATTATAGAGCGCACCGGGAGTTATGGTGTTACATAAATGAGAGTTTAAAAGCCAATAATTTCAATCCGAAAATTAAAGTCTGGTACACGAAACAAACAGAAATTAAAAAGAATGAACAGGTAAAAACAAAATTCGAAAAATTACTCAATGAAGCAAGCAAAAAGTAAGATTGAGATTGCAATTTTATATTTGCTACATAAAATTCAATTCCTCTCCCATATCTATAGCAATATTTCTTTTGAAAAAAAGAATGAATATAGATCTGATAAATAATATAGTGAACAGTAGTATCTTATTTTCCACACTTTTGAAAATGAATAACCCCGAATTATTTTTCAGTCCGGGAAGACAATCCTTTCAGGGTCGATCTCCATCATCTTCAGAATTTTCCCTTGGATTATGGAGAGTTAAGGCGGGAACACTTCATCAACCTTTCCCAGGTTGTAACTGCTTATTCAAATTTACCCATGGAAGAAAGAAACCTCCAGTTCCTGTGGATCCAGAATCTGCGGAAATGCCGAAAGATGAGACTGCATCAACAGACACAGAGAA
>JAKBQK010000231.1 GCA_021835265.1 Thermoplasmata archaeon | reverse complement strand
GTGAATTGAGGGGAAAAATGCTTTTATTCTAATTGATCTCGTATTTTCATATGGGCCAACGGCTCTTTTCACTCTCATTCATCGTCATCCCATGGAGAATCGCCATCATCTTCGAACATTTTCGATTGGCTGTATGGCAATCCATATCCCCCAGGCAGCGAGGATTCATCTTTGTCTTTTGACTTGTTAACTTCTGGCTCCTCCTCTTCCCTCTTCCTTGGCTGGTATGGTTTGGTGTGGCTCCTTGAAATCACTTTTACAACAAGATCATCCCCATCTCTCAGCCCGTATAGATGCCTGAAATATCTGTTGATGTGCAAGACACCCCTGCTGTAAGACCCTGCTATTTCTCTTCCCACAATTTCTTCAGACATATTTATAAAAATTCTCAACATATTTAAATGTTTACTGACTAAATTAATTTTTAAGCCTAGAGAATACGCATTTAGCAAGTGACAATACCGTGGATTTACTTAGAATAAGCGTTGAAAATACACTAAAACACAACTAAAATGGACTGCCACAAATGAGAGAAGGGTGAGGCTGCCAACATATGATTGGCAATTTCAGGAGTAAGCCATAGTTGTTGGGTATAATATATGGGCATATGCTTCAACAGCCTCATCTAGCGGAGAAGCGATTGATTATGTTTTAAAGTGCTCCAAAATGATTACACAGGATACTCCCGGTTGATTTTTTGAAGGTGTTTTTAAATGATATTATTACTCACAATAGGGAAGTTAAGGGATTAATTCTAAAAATATCATAAATAATAGTGCAAGAGATTCTCTCAGATGCAATAAGAGAACGGGAGGGAGTGTTGTTTGAGTTTAACTGAATAAGAGGAATTTTACTCTCTTAAAAAGCTGAATGCTATGTCATTTCAACACGGTCACATATTGCTCAAAGTTCCAATTGAACCTCAAAGTTTTCAACACCTGAAAGTACTTCAAATCAATTACAAAGTCTGGATTCAGAAAGTCAGGAATTATAGGTGGATTTGAGTTAAGGTCAAACAGCATTTGTGACGGTAGATCCACAAATTGTGGCCCAAATTCCATTGGGTTGAAGTCTGCAACTATAATTGGAATCCACTCAAGACCAAGTTCTGCTAATCTGTACGCTCTGTGCATTCCATTGTTCATAATGATTCTAAAAATTCCTGGTGCGATTTGTACCCTGAATGCAGATGCAAAAGGGTAACCCCCACCCACTGGAAAGCACATGTTCTCAAGTGAAATAGAGTTCTTATCGTTTTGATTTATTGGCAAAGAACGAAATTGCGGAGGATTGTGGATTCTAATATCTTCATCAAAACTTGTGTAAATGAGTGAACCACCATTTTGCGCGAGACCCAAAGTCTGGCGAGAGATTGGATTAACTACACCTCCTTTACCAAGCATGAATTCAATTTGTACTTCTTCTTCAGGAACGTCGTTATATTCTCCAAGTCTTTTTGATGCCCTGGCAGGATTAATTACAATCTGAGGAGTGACTAGTTTTGAAGCTCTAACTTTGTATAGGTGAGCCTTATGGGTGTCGAAAGGTGGATATAGCGTTATCTGTGAGAGTTGGGCCCTTATTTCTGGCATTTTCGAAATATCGACTTCTTGCAAATCATTAGGCATACATACTGAACGACCTGGGTTTGTTGAAGATTTAAATGAAGTATTGGCTTTTTCCCATATTTCTATCAGTTTGTCCTTAGTAGAAGGTTCTGCGATAAAACCTCCTTCAAGCTGAGATACGATTGCTTGGGGTGGTAACACAGACCAGAGAGTCTTCTTTTGAATTAATTCTGCCATAATTGGTTTACTCCGCTTATTCTAGTTTGTTGAAATATATAAAACTTGTTTAAATTATTGTAAATCAATTTAAATTGTGCATAGCGAGTTGTAGAATTATTCCAGCAAATCAAGTATGTTTTAGAGGAGTTAATGTTTTCAATAATAATATACATTCACTAGTTCCAGTTAATCTCTGATAGCTTTTCTAATATATCAGTCAAGTAGATTATTGTATACAAAAGAAAATCTGAATGTTGTTTGTTTAATTCTTCTTGCCTGCCTCTCAGTATATTACATATTACTACGTATAATCTATTGACTTTTCAGCGAATTTTATTGTGGCATAATGTTGTTTTCAATGCCATTATATTATTCACTCTCGCTTAGGTTCCTCACAACATCAAACTCTGCCTCGCATAAGTCCTTGTATTTGTTTGCACCGTAGATAAACTGTGGGTCCGTGATGTATGCCCTTTCAATGCCATAGTGTTTCAAGAGATAGGACAACCTCCTGAAGTATGCTGAATAGATGTCCGGTTCTGTGCTGTCCGAATACCTTTGAGCACCATAATTGTTGGAGTTGACGGGCTTGTCTTCCTTGGGATTCAGGTCCTTGTAAAACAATCTCTGTCTACCATAGACCAATGCTATCTTTGGGTTCCTTAGGAAAGGGATTTTTTCTTCAAATAGGGCATTTTGCGAGTCTGCCATCTCGACTTTGTTCCAATGCGATCTTGACCCTAACAGTTGGTTATGCCTCAAACTCGCTATTCTTGCACCGTACTTTTCATAGTCAGTAAATTCTTTCAGCCTTTCAAATGACCCTTTGCTCTGTGATTTCAGGTCTGATATGAACGTATTGAATTCATAGTCGGCAAAGAGGACAATTGGCCCGTCCTTCGTTATT
>JAKBQK010000201.1 GCA_021835265.1 Thermoplasmata archaeon | reverse complement strand
TTGGATCAAGAACCAAGTCTCCTGCAACAGTGAATCTGTCAATTAGATTTCTAGGAATGTAGGGACTCCAATTTCCCCTGTAATTTCCAACGTGGGTTGCCCAGTCTCCTCTATCTGGAAAACTCCACACTGTCCACTCCTCGGGAATGTACTTTGAAGGTTGATATTCGCTTATTTTCCAATTCTTCTGTATGTTCACCTTAGTACTTTCTATCTCCACGAAGGTGCGAGTTCGAATGAATTGTTCATATTCTTCTTTCTTAATATACCTCATTCCCTTGAGAGTAGAAATCTCAGATTCGGACTTATCCGCAGTTTGGGTCAAGCAAAAACCCATAATTAAAGACATAAAATACTTTCCTTGTTGAAATAATGATACTTTGAATGATGATTACATGGGATTTGCATCAAAGACTATTAAAGAAGATATAAATACTTCTTACGCTATAATAAATTTGGCTAGAAGATTTAAAGTGAATTAAATGAATTCTATTAATTACAAAGACGAGGGAAATAAGTTCCATTTAAAAGTGGCGAATATTTTAAAGAACTCCGGATTCCAAATTATTAAAAGCGATTTTAACGCTAAGGGCCCAGACATTGAAGCTGAATTCCACGGAATCAAAATTATAATTCAGTGTAGGCATTCTCCAGAAAGGAACTTTTATAGACATCTTAGAGAAGATGTTGATTCTTACTCAACGAAAGCGAAAAAATTTAAAGCCAGGAAATCGGTGCTAGCTTTATCTAAATATAGATTGCCTAATATTGATGAAATTACATTAGAAAAATGGTTAATCGATGATAATGTAGCAATATGGACAGATAATATAATAGAAAATTATAAAACTCTTTCAGAAAGCATAGGTAACTTTGCAGGAGTGCAAATTATTTCAGATCTAGGTATTAAAGAAGATTTTCTAAGCCATCCTCCTGAAGTTCAAGCTACGAAAGTTGAACAGAACGGAAAGAAATTTTACTTGATGAAATTAACTCCAGCATATCTACTTAAGGCTGCAAAGGTAGTAAGAAGAACTAGAGACTCAAAGAAACTTTATCAGCGCTACATTACTAAGAAGAGGGTCAAACAGGAAATACCAGATTATATCGTAGGATCGGCTGGAATTTTTCCCAACAGTATTATACTTGCTTCGGAAGAAAAACTTGTCTTCAGGCAAGACAAGTTAGTCCTTCCAAAGAGTTATGGTTCTTTTGTAATAATAGATGGACAACATCGTCTATATTCATTTTGTAACATCGAAGACAATAAATTTTCAAATGAATTTGAATTACCAATTACGATATTTGATGGCACTGAACTTAGTTCATTCGAGCAAGCAAACATATTTGCTAAGATCAATAACAGTGCAAAAAGGGTTCCTTCATCTCTGATTTTGGAAATCAATAGATCGGTTCCTTTAGGATCACGCCTACCTAGACCTTTATTTTTACTAGACAAATTTAAGAAAACTAAATATTTCGAAAGTAAGATTAGAGAATACTCTAAAAGAGGGGGTAGTATAGATGGGGTCACATTTTGTACTGCAAAAGCTTTTCAAGATTTAACGAAAGATGATGGGATTATTCTAAAAGGAAAGGGAAATTTATCACAAGAAAAGAAGGATTTGTTGTGCTATTCTTATCTTAATTCATTTTTTAAAATAGTATACAATACTTTTAGAGTTGAATGGCAAAGGCCCAAAATATATATTTTATCAACAAACAAAGGTTATAGAGCTCTGCTACGCCTTTTTTCCAAGATTTTGATCTATACTAACGGTAAGAATGACGAGAAGGAATACAGAAGAATTCTACAGGTAATGAAGAAGTCAAAATTCTATATCAAAAAGTCTGACGTAGGTAGTGGAGGCGGAGAGGGTGCAGCAAACGATCTTGCTTCAAAATGGAGCAGGATTATCAATGAGAGTATCCCTGATTTTGACGAGTCCGTAACAACTGAAAAAGTGCTTAAAGAATCCCATTTTAAGAGAGGAGAAACCGATAAAGTTAAGACTTTCCTTTCAAAAAACGGGAATAACTTCAAAGGAATTTTGAGAGGTGAACTAGCCTTTATAGATATCAGTACAATTTCGTTATTGATCGACAATTTTCCAAATGTTGAGGGGTTTCGAATAATTGCCGGAAACGTCAAAAATGAGGATTCAATTAAGCTGGAAATAAATAAATTGGAAAAGAAGATACAAATAGTGAAATATAAGAAAATGCACGAGAGATGGTTAGCTGATGATCAATTTTTGCTTGAGTTAAATACGGACTTAAAAGATGATGCAATCGCGAACAATGACTCTACTAAGAAACTACTTAAATTTACTGACAGAAGCGAAAAAATTAACAAGTTTGATAAACACTGGTTTGATTTAACAGATGCGGCGGTACGAGAAGTTGCAATTATTACAAATGATAAAACAGATTCCCGACAGATTGCTACACTACCGAACTCTACCTAAAGGTCCTTTTGTCCCGATTCCTAAAAATACAAGAATTGACCTTTGACATTCCTATCAACCGAAAATTTACTGACACATCTATCAATCTTTAACTTGACAGAACCTCGGCGAAAGCTGCTGCCTGAGATCTGGTGCTCATATAGAGGACTCTCCTCTCATAGCATGCTCGTCTCATCAGTTTACCATCAGCTTCTGATTTATAGTTTTCAGACAATATGTTGATGACTCCT
>JAKBQK010000320.1 GCA_021835265.1 Thermoplasmata archaeon | reverse complement strand
AGGGAGTTTCGCTTTTTAGGCTTTCTTTAACATCAAGAAGATTGTATATTCCGCTTCCGCCAATTATGCCGATCAATCTTTGCACTTCCATGAGGTCATGCACAGATTGTATTTAAGCCATATTTAGAATGAACATCAATCCAATGGCGATCATCTGGTGCTGGAAAAATCATATATTTTCTCTTGGTCATTTAGTGTTTCATTACGAAATATGGAGTTTCTATTTTATACCTATATTTGGAGCATTGTAACAAAATTATCACATAAAGCATAAATGAATGGAAATAATTATTACTAGGTGAAGTCGGAGATGCGAGTAAACACATTGTGGTTGTTAGAAGGTATGCAATCTATCAAGGGAAACCACCCGACTCCATGAAAGGAATCAACCTCTCAGAGATTGCCAATATTATTGAAAAACTGGTAGTTGTTAAATTAAGCCTAGAGAATATCAGCATAGAAGATGATGTATGTCCATTAGCAAAAGTTGTCGTAGAGAATAAACAGAGGTTGAATAAATTATTTCAAAAAGTGTCTAAGTATAGAAACGTTAGTAATAGCATAAGAGAGACGGCAAACATTCAAAAAAATTATATACACATCATAAGTTATTCATAACAAATTAAATTAATGAAAGATGATGGCCATAGAAAACATAGCAAAGATTATTAAGGTACTTTTCAATACATTTTTGCGAATATGACCTCAGACCAGAGGACATGTTCATTCGCAGATTACAATTATATGATTTATTTTATCATTTTTCTTGCCGCATCAATACCGAGGGGATTTATCTGATATCCCAGAGCAACCAGATAATCCGACACTTTCTTTCCATTATCCCCCATGTAAACAAAATAGTCTCCATTAGAGATCAGTTTTTGATCTTCATTTGCATCAAAGAATTTGAAATAACCATTCAACTGTGAGGTCAGGTTAACAATCGTTTCGAATGCCGGTGACCCCTCTATGATCTCCTTTTCTCGTTTTTTACCAACTAAAGAAGTGTCAAGTCCTTCCTTTAAAACAAACACAATAGGATGTTGCAATTTTGTTTTTAGATCAATTTTTTCTCGTCTTGTAGGAACTATATTGTATAAATCGTCTAAAAATATAGCACTCAATTTACCGTCCGGAAAACATGATTCTATATCTTGAGAATATAGGTGCAAATTTTTGTCATACAGTCTTTGATCTAAAAGTTTAGTAATTATGTCGGCTGTCGCTATAAATGGGTTGGCTTCGTCCGTACCAACTCTAACAGAGGATTCATTCATTATCCCATCCCATGCGTTGGTAAACTCACCCTGAAAGAAATCCATAAGAACCAATGCGTTTTTTGATAACCCATTTTCTTCAATGTATTTCCAGGCGCAGCAGTGTGGATAAGAACCGGCAAGCTCCTTTAGGAATTCTAAAGGAGATATAGACGCTGTTCCTCCTCTGTCAGCACCATATTTCTTAATTTCAGGGATCTTTGTAGACGGTATGGTCGTGTAAAACACGAACACCTTTGATATATATTGAATTACCTCGTTATAGAAGCGTTCCATGAATTTCGGGCCATTATTAGGTCCAAGAGTCGACATAACACTGTATGATTTTAGCACCCTTAGGTTAGAAATTATACCAAAATTTCTTTTCAAGGTTGACAGAATCTCTCCGTATTTTTCATAAAATTCCATTGGGCGCTCGAATACAACGGCTACGCCCAAAACTCCTCTAAATGTTGAACTGAGATTTGTTCTCAAAAATTCCTTTCCATCTATTGCAACCACAATCTTATATTTAGAATAAGGATTTTCAAAGCCTTCCATTAAACCTTAATTCACATATGACTATTAATTTCTCTCGCTCACCAATGGAACAAACCACTTTGGAAATTCTGAAAGGAGAATCCTGGAGAATTTCATTCTATCACTCCATTCTGCTATTTTGATCGTTTATCATCCTATGATTGTTATCTCTTGAGTGTATGGAAATGTGTCATGAACTTTCTCGTTTCTCTTCGCCATCTTCAGGATGCAGATGGTCTATGCACAGATTATTTCTGTAATTACAATCTTTATTCATAAGTAACCAGTATACCTCTGTTATAAACTCTTGATCTTTGCTGAAGACTTTTTGTCTTTCTCAGGCATGCACTTATTCAATTCTTTATGTTTGTTTCTCAAAAAAGCAGAAACAACAGAGCATACATGTTTCAAATCATCACAAAAGTTTTCCGTGATCTTATTCTAAGTTTTTTTATCGCCAGGGTGATATTAATTCTTTGCTTAAGCCTTATAGCAGAAAATGCCCGTCAATTTTAATGATTGTTGATTGACACATCTTTAACCCACACTCCTACATAGGAGTTTCAAGGATTTTTTCGGATGGGGTACAGACCTGCCATCTTTTTTTCATATACCTTGGTGGAAATAGGTCGCTTGGTGCAGTTTAAGCACTGTTTCTTGGAAATGCGGTAAAACGTGGAATCAAAGAAAAGACAATCTATGTGCGTAAACTTTACTCTCATGAAAAAGAAGCAAAAGATATGTACATCACTTGAAATTATGTGGAAACGGTCTAATCGTTTATTTCTGGTATAGCATTAATAGATAAGTCTATTAGATATGCTCAATTATTAACGCAACATGGAATCTACAATAAAAAAAATAGACGAACTTGTGAAAGAAGAAACGAATATAACCATAAAGGCAAAGATTTTGT
>JAKBQK010000167.1 GCA_021835265.1 Thermoplasmata archaeon | reverse complement strand
TGGGGGGAGATTCTTGTTATGGAACACATAATCACCATTGGATTAGCGTCAGGATTAATCTCCACAGCGATCCTCTATTCTGTAGTATTCATCTGTCTGTTCATAGTGTTTTTCTATGTTGATTTCTTTTTGTTTGCTCTGTTCGCAGGTACAGTCATAGCTCTCACTGGTTGGTGATGGAAATTACAGTAACAAACAAAAAGAAAGGAGATGAAGCAGAAAAGTTTGTTGCAACAAAACTGAGAGAGAAATATCCTCTTGTAGAAATTCATCCAAGAACTTACAAACCTATTTATGTTCATGGAAAAAGGATAATGATTTCAAATGATAACGATTATCACAATCTTTTCGATGATAAAGCTGAAGGCACACAAGGAATGATATATGCTCAGGTTAAAGTTGAAGATGAAAAAGCCCATATATCAAAAGCGCAAAAAAAAATAGATGAATATTTTCCTTACGAGTTCAGCTATATGAAAATTCAGACATGGCAGGTCTGGAAAGAGTGGGTAAAGGAACCGCACAGGCATAAAGAATTTCGTTTTCGCATACAGGAAAGACAGGGATTTACTGATAAATTTTGGAATAAAAGTAAGATAAGAAAAGGTAATTGGGTTGATGTGGAATGGTAAAAATTAGAACTCCTGTGAGAAAGCATGGATAAAAAGCAATTTAACACCATATATAGAGAAGATTGTCTCTCTTTTATGGGGGGCATTGAGGGTAGTATCTTTGATGTGATGGTTACGAGTCCGCCCTACAACATCAATAAAGGTTACAGTGCATATAAAGACAATAAAGATAGAAATGAATACATTGAGTGGATGAAAAACATTGCAAAAGCGTCTTATCGTGTGCTAAAAGATGATGGTTCATTCTTTCTTAATATTGGTGGTAAGCCTAGTGATCCTATTCTTCCTATAGAAGTTGCAGTACAGTTTGCAGAAGTATTCAAATTACAAAATGTTATACACTGGATAAAGCATATTTCTGTACCCAAGGAGTCAAACAATAATTCGCCTGATGCTTATGTTTCCTATGGGCATTTTAAACCAATCAACTCTGATCTATATCTGAATCAGGCTCAGGAATATATTTTCCATTTTACGAAGAGAGGAAACACAAAACTCGATAAGCTTTCAATTGGTGTGCCATATCAGGACAAGAGCAACATTGAACGGTGGAGCAGGAAAGAGGACAAGAGAGATAGAGGTAATATCTGGTTCATTCCCTATGAGACAAAAGTTGGAGGATTTAAAAACCCTATATTACACCCCGCTGAATTTCCTGTAAAATTACCATACATGTGTATTAAATTGCACGGTGTAAGTAATGATATGGTAGTTTATGATCCATTTATGGGGATTGGTTCCACAGCGCTTGCATGTAAATTAATTGGTGTAAAATATGTTGGAACGGAAATAGATGAAAAATATATAGAGATTGCTGAGAAACGAATCAGTGATTTCCTCTCGCAATCTACACTTGCTCATTGAGTTCTCAAAAAATGAAGTCTCGGTACAATCTTGATTTTAAGTGCAAAGCCACAGTTAGAGAAAGACTTATAAGCACGTGTGCAGATACATATTTGCAGGAAGTGAAAAAAATATTCCCTGGTATTCAGGCAAGGATGCCAGAAGGGTATGCCAGAATGGGTATGTATATGTCCGTTCTGGTAACCATTATTAATTATTTTGTAGCCTCTCCATTGGAGAGTCGGGGTAGGTGTGAAAGCACCCCAAACCCCTAAAAGGTTATATACACGAGTGATGACATTAAGTTACCTCAAATGGTCAGTCGAGAAATAAATGGGGGCAGCAATGCCTCTGTGGTTTTCAAAGCTGTTCAGGAGAGTGCTTCTCAATCCCGATGAAATTGGAATTGATAATTTATTATGGAATGGACTTTTTGGAAATATGATTGAACATCGAGTTCAGCAATGAACAGGACATTGTTCATGACTATTTTCAGATTTTCAGGAAATTCTAAATTGAAAATTTCAGACGGAAAGGGCGGCGTAGTGTGGATAAAAAAGGACAACGAAGCAATTCGTGAATCTTATCCACATGCCATAAAGAATGGGTCTGATGATCGCATATCTGTCCAGGTATGAGTGCTTGTAAAAGGACTTGGTTCAGCAAGGAACAACCAATGACCTGTGAGAGATTCTCCATCTCTTACAGAAAAACTTTACAGGTTGACCTGCCATCTACAAATGGTCTTGGGGGTCGAAACGAAATAACGCTATCCATAAAGAGAAATTCGTTGCCGAAAGGCGGAGATTGAAAAAATGCAAACAGATGTAAGAATAGAAAAACCTCTAATCATACTAGAGGGAGGAAGTGGCTACTCGGATGATGGGGAAAACCTCCCCATCACAGGAACAATGTTAAGGGAAGCAAAGATCGGAAAAGTTTTCCGATCTTACATGGGAAATACAGCCAGAGATTCCGTAGAAGAATCCCTTGAAGTCGTTTACAAGAACGACAAAGGTGTTGCTGGAATCTTAAGAACCCAAGGACACTACGACAGCCCCGATCCTAATAACCAATACGAGAACGAACCAATGTTGATTTGGTTTGAACTCGCATAATACCACAAAAACTTATTTTGTTGCCGAAGAGGCGGAGATTGAAAAAAATGCAACTGATAGGAACGGTCATCGGGATAAAGCCCGATGGAACACAAATAACAAAAAAAATTAATAGAAACTTGAAGA
>JAKBQK010000392.1 GCA_021835265.1 Thermoplasmata archaeon | reverse complement strand
CTGAACTTCAAATGCAAACCTCTTTCCTTGTTTATTTCAGCTTTAAGCCTGGAAAGATTTGCATAAGTTGGTTCTTCAACCGCAATAGTCTTCACGCTTTGACATATCCATCAGATTATATAACTTTTATCTATACTTTATTTTTACAGAAAATAATGAAATACTCGAACCTGGTTCAAGATTCCTGCTTTCAACTTAACCGATATTGCAATCGGAATTGTATCGATCCACCTTTGTTAATTTTCCACTTGCCTTAGGGAAAGAAGAAACTGAAGGATATTGATATAATAGAGGATAAGGCCATAAATGAATTGACTTCAGTAAATTGCTTTACTATACAGGTCTCTACGGCAATGGATAGATTGTTTCCCGAAAGAATCGATATCGATCATGATCCTTCAATGGACCTTATGTCGTGCTGTCCGGTACAATCCTATACGGTGCATATAGATCAATTACTGGAATAAATAGAACCAGGCTAAAGAATAGGGAAACACGCTATCTTTAAAGGTGCATGTTTTTTACTTCCACGGAACTGTCCTGAATACACCAGAAAATAGTTTCCTAATTTTTTTTGGTTTTTTGGAGCAAAATCGCCTTAGAAGAAGGTTTTGATATGACCATATACAATGAAAAAGAGGGGCCACTTGAGGGTTGATTCCACTATTCATTCACGCTTTAACATGTACCGGAATAAATTGCAAAAAGTTGGAAAAGCTAGTTACATTTGCTGAGACTGTTTGGATACTTTTTCTGGTTCCCCTATTTTTTACCTTTTTAGATCTAACATACGGGAATACAAAAATGCTTTTACCTCAGACCTGTGCATAAACTAAAATATACTTGGAATTGTCTTATTCAAACCATTCAATTATGATATCTTATTTATTCCGTTTTATAATTGCGATGTGAATGCAGAAGGTAAACATTGCGATTATAGGAGGTGGAGTTATTGGCTTATCTATAGCTGCCAGCCTTTCGAAGAATTATAGCGACATATACCTTCTGGAAAAGAATAGGAGGATGGCCCAGGAGATCAGCACACATAACAGCGGCGTAATCCATTCTGGAATACATTACCCACCCGGATCGCTGAAAGCAAAGCTCTGCGTCAAGGGAAACAGGATGATCTATGACCTGTGTATTAAAAACAAGATTGCATTCAAAAGACTCGGCAAACTGACTGTCGCATTGGATGAAAGTGAACTGATGATTCTGGACAGATTACATGACAATGGCCAAAGAAATGGGGTTGAAGGGATGAAATTCCTTGCAAAGGAAGAGATAAGCAAAATGGAACCGGGCGTTGAAGCGATAGAAGCCCTTTACACCCCGTCAACTGGCATTATTGAACAGGATGATCTGATTCAGTTTTTTTATACACAAGCTGTAAGGAAGAATGTTGTAATTTCACAGTTAACTGAGGCCACAGAAATAAAATTTAATGGTTCTGGTTATGAACTCAAAGGAAAGAGCGTGTTGGACAATTTTGAATTTGAGTGCAGCACGTTGATAAACTGCTCCGGCCTAAGTTCAGATAAAATAGCGGGAATGGTTGGCATTGACATAGATAAACATGGATACCAGCTGCAATATTACAAGGGCGATTATTTTCGCGTAACAGGACCACCACCTGTAAAAATGCTTGTCTACCCAGTACCAAATGGACCGGGACTTGGGATCCATTTGACACCTGATATGAGCGGATCAGTGAAACTGGGACCGAATGCTTATCCTGTCTCTAATATTGACTATTCAAATGGTTCGAATGTTGATGATTTTATAAGAGATGTTTCCAGATTCGTTCCGGATATTGCTGAAAGGAGAATTGAATACGATTCATCTGGGATCAGACCGAAATTGGTTGGTTCTGATAAGGGATTCAGAGATTTTATAATCAATCATGAGGCAGATAAAGGATTTCCTGGTCTTATAAATCTTATAGGAATAGAATCACCAGGACTGACGGCATCACCAGCAATAGCCGAATATGTTTCAAAAATTTATGAAAATGAGATTTTTTCAAAGAGTTGAATATCCAATGCGATAATAGCGAACTAAGTTTTTTCAATTTATAATCCTGTAATGGAGGCTGGCCCAGTGCACTGTTGTTTGCAATTAATTAATACGCATCTCCTATATCTGATGGTATTCTTTTGCATACTGTTTTTATTCCCTAATAGTATAATGCTAAATACAGATGACTGCGACTGATGAATTTAATACAATGATAGAAAAATCCAGACGGTTTCTTATTAATGCAGAAAGAAATTTGGAAGAGGGATTTATAGACATAGGTGCATTCAGTGCCAACCAGTCTCTTGAGATATATCTTAAAGCAATACTGCTCAAAGAATCTGGAGATTATCCACATACACACGATATTAAAAATCTACTCAGAAACCTGCTGGATCTATCAAACGAAAATGTTAGAAAAAAAATAGAATTAATTCTTAAGGAGAAAAGCCTTGTTCTTTCGTTAATACAGGATGCTTATTTAACTTCTAGATATTTCTCAACAAGTTATTCTTCTGATGACCTAAAAGAAATGATTTCTGTAACTAAATATATTAAGGAGGAAATCTAAGTTGTTTTTAGCCAATATAAAATTGAAAAAAGAAGTGTTTGGCAATCTGCACTATTATCTGGCTAAAATCAAGGAAACGGTTTTGAGTGTTGATCAAAATACAAAGGTCTACCTATTTGGATCGGTGGCAATAGGTGATTACAACATGGC
>JAKBQK010000199.1 GCA_021835265.1 Thermoplasmata archaeon | reverse complement strand
CTTCTCTAGCTCGAAAAGATCTGTTTTACTTTTGAACACGTAGTTCAACATATATAGTAATCCTACCAAATCAGCTATTCTCGAATCTGGTTCAATAATTTCCATGTTTTCAGTTCTATTCATTTTACATATTTAAAATGTGCGCGTTATTTCTATTTAACCGATTGAAACCATTCTCTGATGGAACGCACTGCAATTATAAATATCATTGGAACGGGTATTAAAATTCAATTTTATGAGTGAAACACATTGGAATTATTTGAGTATTTCGCCTTAATCCACACCAGTGAAATTATAGGAGCTATGGCCATATATGCAAACGCATAAAGTTCATTTTGAAGATCTGATATAGCACCGAATATTGCAGGAATTATGATGAACAGTACATTATTATAAGACATAAAATAGGAATTTGCTGCATTAAGGCTTTCTCTTGGAACTCCACGACTGAGTAAAATAGTGGAAATTGGGAAAATTCCTCCATGGGGAATACCCAATATTGCTATTACAAAAAGAACAGAATATACATTATGGAAAATCGTAAGAACCGGTATGAGAACAACACAGATTATGGTAAGATATATAAGAAAGAAGAGAGGCTTCTTTATAGCTTTTAATGGGTGAATAAACAGATAAATCCTTGTCGCAAACGATGTGAGGAAAAATAGAATATATACAGAAAATGAAAAAACCAGAGAAACATGGAATTGTGTTCTCAGGTAGATCGCCATGAACACAGTAAAAGCGGCAAAAGGTACATTATACGCAGTGATGGCGAGAATAGAGGTTAGGAATCCAGGATTTCTGCTAATGCCCGAGATTCCCTTAGTTTCGTTTTTTTCTTTAAATTTAACAAGAAAAGACAACGCTGAAACCACGATCATAAACGGAAGAAACTCCAGAATTATTAAGTTATACGGGAGAAAAGACAGCGTTTCAGTTTCAATTGCTGGCCCTATAACCAACCCCAGGCTTAATGAAATTGAATAACCTGCCAAAAAGCGTTCTCTGGTTACGCCTTCTGAAACCATAGAGATCGAGGTTATGAGGTTAGTAAATAGAAAACCGGTAAAAAATCCAAACAACCCTATGGAAAGCCAGAAAAGAGGTACTGTTCCTAATAGGAGCAATATTTCACTAAGCGTGGCCAGAATGGAGGCGCTCACAAAGACAATTTTTCTCATTCTTGAGTCGAGCCTTGGATTTATAAGGGCTGTTGAAACCAGGGTTGTTGCATAAATGAGGGTACCGGTGAGCCCCACTTCAAAGCTGTTCATTCCGTAAGAGTATTTTGCTATTAAAGGGGCCGTCGTAGAAATCATGTTGTTGGTAATTCTTGTTGCAAAGGCCATTGCGCTTATCATTAGAACATAGAAGGCAATTTTCTTGGTTTGAGAGATCATTTCTTTCTCCTTATTATTGCAAGGATTGTTCCAATGCCTAAGGTTGCCGCTCCGATTGCAAATCCATATTTCGGGCTGTCTACAAGCAGATGCTTTATTGGATTTTTCCTTGGATCAAACTGATCAACATGCATTTCATAGTGATCATCAAATTCAACCACATGAATCCCCCTGTCGGATCCCCCTACAGTTGCTCTCCAGTCAGCAGTTTGTCCTTTCAATTCGCCCACAGATTTTCTGAATATACCGCTTGATTCAGGTCTGGGTATTTGATGTCCGTTGGACATTTTTGGAACGATCATTTTACCCCTTATTAGAAGTTCAGCGATCATGGTGTTCCAGAATTCTTCACCTGAATCGGGCATCATAATTCACCAATTACAATGAGATATTTGAACAATTGTCAACCAAAATCATAACGATATGGTGAACAGTAAATTCATATTTCCTCGTCACGAGAGATATAACAATGAAAGCATACGATATAAGAATCTAAACTGCATCGAGGCATTAAAATTATTCTCACAACTTTAAATATAGGTTATGATAATATATACCAGAGTTGAAATGTCTGGTAAAATAGTAGTAAGCGGTGGTACAGGATTAATTGGTTCAACCTTGATTAAAGAGCTCACTGCAAGGAAATATGAAGTGGTAATAGTAACCAGAGATACAGAAAAAGCCAAAAAATCATTTCCTGAAATATCAGATATTGTGAAATGGGACACTAAAAATCCTGAAAATCTGGCTAATTATATTGAAGGATCATCGGCAGTGATCAACTTTTCCGGCGCACCTGTTTTTGCGAAATGGAAGGGGGATTATTCCGTTCAGGTAAAGGATAGTAGGGTTCTAGGTACGAGATACATTGTTGAATCTATTAAGAAGACTAAAAGTAAGCCGGGGTGTCTGATCAATGGCTCTGCTACAGGAATTTATGGATATGGGAAATCCTTTGTAGGAGTTAATGATGAAAGCAGCAAAGCCTCAGATGATTTCTGGGGCTCTCTCGTTCAGGATTGGGAAAACGAAGCTCTATTGGCAGAAAATTACGGTGTTAGAACAGTTTTATTGAGAACATCGCTAGTCCTTGAAAAGGACAAAGGTGCACTGGAGGCACTTGTTCCATATTTCATGAAAGGTCTTGGAGGCTATGTAATGCCAGGAAAACAGATATTTTCGTGGATTCATATTAAGGATGAAATAGGTGTAATAGTCAAAGTAATTGAAAATTCTTCCTTCCATGGGCCTATAAATTTAGTTGCGGGGAATGAGACATCTAAGGACTTCTCGAGAAAACTTGGAAAGGCTCTTCATAAGCGATCTGGACTACCCATACCACAGTTCGTCATAAAGAGAATGTTTGGAATGGCTTCGGATCTTGTTACAGGGGGTTCTTACGTTGAAAACAAGAGAATGGATGAATTGGGATATAAGCCAGTATTCAATGATTTAGAATCTGCCATTTCCAATCTTTACAGATAGATAAGAAAGCATATAATCGGGTAAAGTAAGTTATCCAACTTGATTATCCAACTCGAAGGATCTGGTCCCTCCCGGATTCAGAGAGTTCAATCTTTATATATCCATTTTCAAATCTGACGATTCTTCTCATATTGCGTGAAAAATAAATAGTAATAAACGGAACAAATTTTGAAAGATTCATAATATCCTCCTTGAAATCAGCTGACGGCTTGGACGAATAGGTTGTTAACATGGAATCAAGGAATTGCTCCCCAAACTCATAAGTTAGGCCTGCAAAATCGTATATTGGATTTCTGAAAGAAAAATCACCCCAGTCAATGATTCCAGAAATTTCACATTCAGTTTCATTAAACAATATATTGTTTGACATAAAATCACCATGGCATGGTACAATTCTTCCTTCCATGTGTTTTAATTGTGCAAGGGATTCCTGCATTATTTCAATATAGGATGAAACATTGTTCTCATGTTTCATTCCCTCGAAGTATTGCAATACTGAATTCAGTAACTTAGCATCAGTTTCACTTCTTCCCGTATTAATATCTGAAATTCTTGTACTGATATCTTGAGTCAATTCATCAGATGTATTATGAAGTTTTTGGAGAAATAGACCTAGAGATTTTGCAATTTTGTTTTTACTATTTCCAATAACATGAATATTTTGTAATTCAACACCAGGCAACATTTTGTAAAGGGCAAGCTCCAGTTTATCTCCATCAATAGAATCAATTTCAATAAGATTAATTTCAGGTATGGGCAAAGGCATCTCTTTTCGGAGAAGATCAGTTACAATCTTTTCTTTCCTTATGGAGAGTTGTGCAATGGGATTTCGCGGTACTTTTACCACAACTTTGTTATCAAGCATAAAGAGTCTCGAGTCCCAACCACCTCTCAATTCAGTTAAGGCTCCTATATTTCCACCTATACCCGGCAAATTTCTTAATCTGTTTAAATCAAATTCATAGGGTGCCATCAGCTAAATCTCCAAGTTATTGCAGAAAAATGGGTAATCATAAATACGGGCGCAATGAGCGACAAATATAAACGAATTGGTAGATATAAAGCCACACTATACGTAACCTTTGTATATATAATAAAATATGTATGCAATACCAATAATCTCAAAGAAAGCAAATATGTCTGCTTCCATTATATTACTCAAATTAAAAATTCTATGGATATATTGGCCATAAAAGGCACCAAATAAATCCAATCCCAAAAGCGAAAAAATAACTATATTAAACCTACGTTTGTAATGTTTTTTGTCCATACTCTCACCTAAGGCAAGTTCCCCAACTAACTGTGATTATTCCAATAACATTGCTCCCGGAAGGATCAAATGGTGTACTAAAGTTATATCCAGTTACAGTACAGCCTAAAACTGGATTAGAGTATGAAGTTATGCTTAATCCCTTTCCCCATTGCATCATACCATATTCTTGTCCTGACATCCTCTCCTCGCTAAAGCTTTGGAGGTTCCTGATTCAACAACACATGGCCAATACCCTAATTACTCAGGTATCTCCCCAGAGGTATCACCACAGGCGCGAATTCGGGAATGCCCTTCCCTACTCTTACACAATATCTTGACAACACGTAAATATTTCGCAATTCATCTCCTCTCTGAAGATCGGAGCTTTCCTGTTATTTGATTAGTAAAAAAAAGGTTTTGATATTGTGGATTAAGAGAACAGTAAATTCAGAATTTAGAAGTGATTTAAATCAAACTAAACGGCACCAAAAGATTTGTTGATCTGGGATCTGACCTAAATGACCATACTGACGTAAGATGAGCAAAATTATGAAATCTCGATCTTGGTCCGAAGATAAGTTTTAGTTTATGGAAAGCTATCAAGTGGTATTATATTGAATATTATACATTTTTTTGAATACGCCATCCGAATTTAGTAATTCCGTGAATGTTCCCTCCTCAACCTTCTCCCCGTTTTCAAAAGAAACGACTCTGTCAACAAGAGAAATCATTGAAAATCTATGGGTGATCAAAATAAGGGTTTTTCCAGTAAGAAATGATTTTAATGAGGAAATAATCAGTTTTTCAGAATACGGATCTATCTGTGAGGTTGGCTCATCCATAATTAGAATTTCAGGGTCTCTGATAAATGCTCTTAAAATTGAAATAGCCTGCCTCTGACCTTCCGACAGGTTCCTTCCCATCTCTCCTATTTCACTGTTCAATCCCGCTTCAAGATTTTCAAATAGAGGATATAAGCCAAACTGCTTTGCCTTATCTATTATCATCTGGTCAGTAGCTTCTGGAAAGAATGTCTTTACATTATCTATAATGGAACCACGAAACATGAACGGTTCCTGTAAAACCGGCGCGATTAGATGTCTGTATGCGTTTGTGTCAATAGTTTTTAGATCAACACCTTCAATGTAAATATTTCCGGAGGAAGGATTGTAAAATTTTAGCAGGAGGTTTGAAAACGTTGTTTTTCCTGCGCCAGTATGCCCCACTATCCCTATCTTTTCTCCCCTCTTTATTTCAAGATTTATGTTTTTTAGTGCAGGCGAATCTCCATAGTAGAACGAGACATTATTGAATTTTATTGAGTCGGAAAACGTTTTCACTTTCTTATTTCCAGTCTTTGTGCCTTCATCAGGAGTACTGTCAATTATTCCATAAATCCTTGTTATTCCAACCATGGAAGACTGATAGGAATTGTACAGTTGTGAAAGCTGCGTTACCGGATCAAAGAATTCCTGAACATACACAACGAAACTCACCAGAATACCCACTGAAATTGCACTAGTCAACAGTTGTTGGGCTCCTGCAATCAGGACAATCGCAATGCCAGTGGCTTCAATCACCCGAATAATGGCACCATACATAGATGATAATCTGGCCGCTTTGAGATTAGCTTCAAAGTTATCATTGTTAAGGCCATCAAATCTGGTAGCCATACGATCTTCTACGTTGAATGACTTTATTGCCCTGATCCCACCGATATTTTCAGCAAGATTCCCTGTTATTGCAGCTATGGTTCTCCTTGTTCTTAGATAATTTCTTCTGACCCTCCTCTGAATTGAGATAGTGAATCCAGATAACAAGGGAATAACGATGAGCGCGTAGAGCGTGAGATTAAAATCAAGATAGAACATTATGGAGATTGAAACGATCACAGTTGAAATTCCTGAGACAACCTGTGGTATCTGGAATGTCAGGAATTCACTCAATGTTTCTGCATCATTGGTTATCCTGCTTATGAGATACCCGGTCTTAACTTTCCCGAAAAACGAGACCGGCACTCTCTGAACATTTTCGAAAGCCTGATCTCTCAATTCTTTAATTGTCTTTTGTGCTACGCCAGTCGAACTTATGGTTCTTATTCTATTTGAGAAGAACTGAATGATATAGAATCCCAGAAACGCAGTTCCAAATATGTATAGATCTGTGAAATTTCTATTGATCACACCATTTATTGCCAGACCGAGGGCCAATGGGTAAAGAGTACCGGCAAGCGCAGTGATGACTACCGCTGTGATCAAATAGGCGCTGTCTCTACGATGAGAGAGGATTTGCTTAACCAGACGCCGGAACACCCTTGCCCCTTTTTCGCTTTTTAATACGTCTTCTTCCTCCTCTTCGTAGCTACGCGGCATTGCTATCACCTCCACCATCGAAAGTATAACCATCGGTAATTCCCTTTAAATCACTGGTAATGTTAAATATCTCTTCCACAGAACCATTCTGTAATCGAAGAACCCTATCAGCGAATTTTATAGCAGAATCCCTGTGTGTTACAATAAGAACGGTAGTTCCTGACATTTCTGCCCTGACTCTTTTTAATATCTCAAGTTCAGTTTCAGGATCAACACTGGAAGTTGCATCATCCAGAATTAAAATTTTGGGTTCAGCCACTATTGCTCTGGCAATAGCAACTCTTTGCCTCTGCCCTCCTGACAAGGTAATACCTCTCTCTCCCACCCTTGTATTGTATTTTTCTGGTAATGAATCTATGAAATCTGCTATGTCTGCAATTTTGGCAGCTTTCACAACGGAATCCATGCTTAAGGTGGTATCGCTTAGCGTGATGTTATCCATTATTGTTCCAGAAAGGAGAGTTATCTCCTGTGGCACCAGCGCCACGGTCCTTCTAAGTTCGGAAAGAGGAATCTGTGAAATATCTTGCCCTCCAATGGAAATTATTCCAGAGGTTGGTTCATAAAATCTGGGAATGAGATTTACAAAAGAACTTTTTCCGGATGCTGTTTTTCCTGTAATTCCAACTATTTCTCCCTGAGGGATTTTCAGGTCAACTCCTTTGAATATGTACCGCTTACCTCTCTGAAAAGAGACATTTTTTATTTCCAGGTCCCCACTGTGTTTTGTTCTATTTGGACCTTGGATATCCTCCTGCATTTCATCGGATAAAACGACATTAATTCTCTGGATGCCCGCTCTGGCGTTTTCAGAAAATACTATTAATCTTCCAAGGAAACTAATTGGAAATGTCATTATGCTGAATATATTCACTGCAGCAACAAGGTTCCCGACCTGTGAGGCATTAATAATTGAGGTATATCCACCATATAGCAATATTGCAGTCGCAGCAATGCTTATGGTTAATGGCATAAGGTTATTATAAAAGCCCCTAAGGCGGGCCACCTCCATGTATTCATCAAAATAAGATGTTGTGGTTTTATCGAATTTTTTTATCTCTTCATCTTCAATGGAAAAACCCCTTACAACTCTGTTTCCCACAATATTCTCCTGAAGCTCTTCATTCATGTTCCCATAATACGTTCTTATTTTTCTCCAGTGCAGTCTTTGCTTTCTCTGAAATACCACGCCGGTCAATATGAGTGCAGGAACTGTAACAATGAAAATCAGGGAATAAATGGGTTCAAGAATGAAAAGGAATACAACACTGAAAAGGATCATGAAGAGTGTTGGTAAAAGCTGATTTGTGGTATTCATGATGAAGTTTCGAGTTGCATCAACATCCATTGTGGATCTTGATAAAAGATCACCGGAGGTCTGCGTTTCAAAAAACAGAAACTTCTTCTTCATTAGATGGTCAAAAATGTTCTTCCTCATTCCATACGCATAAAGTTGGCTGATGTATTGCGAACCATAATTAACGAAGAACTGGAAAAAACCTGAAATCGCGGAAACTATCAGGATTAATATTGCAAAATATTCAAGGTTGGTGAAATTCAATGATTGAATGGATGATACTGCATCACCAATAAGTACCGGTATCAGAAGTCTGGTAGCTGAGGTGATGAGTGAGATTAAAATCACTGAATATAAAACCCATCTCTTTCCCTTCAGATACTTCGAGCCGAAATACAGAGGATAAAGGACGGCTATTACATTACTTATCCTCCTCCTTAAATTTATTGGGTTATTCATAGTGAACGCTAATTATTAAGTTAATTAGCACACATTACGTCATACAATTTAAGTTTCATGTGAATTTTAAAGGAAAAATCAACTATATGGGGGCAAAAAAATCAAAAAAATTTATTTCATAGAGGTTTCGAAACAAAAAGAGAAATGGTTGATTACCTATATTTGAAATTAAAACACAGTGATCAATTTAAATATTTTACAAATTTCACTCAGGAAGGTAATCTATTTTGGTTGAGGCATAGACAGAATCAAGTTCAGATATGTCCTTATTTTCAAGCTTGAATGAAGCAGATTCAGCGTTTTCCAGTGCCTGTTTACTATTTTTTGCGCCAGGGATTGGAATTACATCTTTCTTTGAGATCAACCAGTTAAGGGCAATCTGTGCTGAAGTCTTGGAATATTTTTCAGACAGCCCTTTTAAAACCGCAAGCATGTCCCTTAGCGAGTCTAGGTTCTTTGGCGCAAACAATTCATTTCCTTCTCGAATGTCTCCTTTTGGAGCGTTTTCTTTATTATATTTTCCTGAAAGTACTCCCTGTGCCAGTGGGCTCCAGGCAATAATAGTTATCTTGTTCTTTCTACAAAATGGCAAGACCTCCTCCTCAATATTTCTCTGGATCAGGTTATACCTTACCTGATTGGATACGATTGGAACATCTCCAAGTATGTTCATAGCTTCTTCGAGATCTCTGACTGAAAAGTTGCTCACACCAATAGCCTTAATTTTTCCCTTCTCGTAAAGTTCTCTCATGGTCTTAAATGTCTGAGAAAAAGGAATCTGTTCCCATGGATCTGGCCAGTGAATCTGGTACAGATCAATATACTCAGTACCAAGACGCTTTATACTTGCTTCAGCCGCTCTCCGGAGTTCATCATATCGAAGATGGGCCCCGGCCACTTTTGTTGCAATGATGAAATTTTCTCTTCCATATTTCTTCAAAGCTTTACCCAACACCCTTTCGCTATTTCCATTTCCGTAGGCTTCGGCAGTATCAAGAAAATTGATCCCTTGTTGTTTAGAGGTTCCTACGCTTTCGATAATACTTTCTTCGTCGCCATTCCATGCATTGCTTGCCTGCCATAATCCCATTCCAATTCTTGAAACTTTTAAGAAATTTTTCCCACCTATTGTTAAATATTCCATTCATTACTATTGGTATAAAAAGTATAAACCTATCTAATTCAGTTCGAATGCTTTCACCTGATGGACTAGTTAACTTCCAATCACATTACTCAACGCTTGGTAATCTTTAGATCAGGCATCGCAGACGGTACTTCAGCAGGTGTGGCGTTTAAGTCCACCCTCTTAGGCACCCTCGAGGTTTGTATTATGCCATCGCATAGTGAGTTCAATCCTGTCATCGATGTTAGCTTCTACAACGTGATCAAAACTGATTGGTCAGAAATACGAGGTCTTAGCGTAGTTCAGGGAGAATAGAGAGAAATCAAATGAACATAGTGGGAGAATAAATTTGTGGTACAGAGAATATGGAGTTAATGAATTCCAATATAGTTTGTAAAATCTGCATTCTCCATAACGTTCAATAACTATTGCTGCTCATTGTTATCTATGGCAACGGCAGTTCAAATTGACAATGAGCTCAAAGAAAGGGTGAACCGTTTTAAAATTCATTCAAGAGACTCTTACAACGGCTTAATTTCAAGATTGATGGACTCTCATTCACCTGATGTTGCCAGCAGGGAATCAATGATAGAAACACTCGACCTTTTTTCTGACGCAGAAATAATGAGGGGAATTGCCCGAGGACTTAAAGACAATAAGGCAGGTCGGAAAAAGCCTCTCGAACAAATCACCAGAGAGCTCGAACAGTATTGTCGTTTGACACCGTACTTACAGCAGAATCTGAGGAGTTTATCAGGAAATAAGAAAAGGCAATAAGGAGCTGGAAAATCAAATTCCTTCACAAAGTTGAAAACGAACCCGAGAGCGGGGAACCTCTGACCTCAAAACTTACAGGACTTTGGAGCCTGAGGATAGGAGACTATAAGGCGATTTATCAAATAAAAAAAGTGAGTTAATAGTTGTAATTATCAAGATCGGGCATAGAAAGCATGTTTACTGATTATTTGTTCGAATGGACCAGCCTAGATTTTATTAATGTTTCCAGGGAATACTGCTGAAATTGTTATATTGGCCTTATATCGTACATAATGTTAACACCGGTTGCTTGAAGAAAAGCAAAAAATCTAGTCCTGCGAAGGACTGTATAGATTACGTCTTATTCGGAAAAAGCACATGAGAGGTTTAACGTTGGAGTCATAATATGAAATAAATGTATTCTCATAATATTTCCATATCCATTTATATATTATATATGTATATTAGATAAACAATGGATAGACACATATTAAATCTCCTCAGAGAAAGAATGTTGGATAGAGGTTCAATACGTCATATGCCTGAAAAGACGCTTCAAGAATCATTCGTACTGAATACTTGGGGAACCAATGCAATAGAGGGAAACACACTTACTCTGGATGAAGTAACAAGGGTAATTGAAAGTGGTATGACTGTGCCTAACCGCCCAGTTAGGGATCTTATGGAAACAATTCAACATCGCGCAGCTCTGGCTGAAGTGGTAAATGGAAAAATATCTGAGATTAATATGAAAAGTGCATTGACCTTGCATGAGATGATATTTCATGGGATCCTCATGGAAGCAGGACAATGGAGAATGGTAAATGTTAGAATATCTGGTTCAAAGCACTCTCCTCCAAGAGTAGAAAAGCTCATCTCTCTGCTTCAGGAGTGGGAACAGCATTACATGGCAATGGAAATGAAACGTGAAGATGTTTTTTCTCAAGCTGCTGAAATGCACTTTGGCTTTGAATCCATCCATCCTTTTTCTGATGGAAATGGAAGAGTTGGCCGTCTACTGCTGAATATACACTTCCTTAATCACAACTGGCCACTTCTGCACATTCTGCCTCAAGACAGGAACTCATACCTTAATGCCATTGAGGCTGTCCATAGTAATGGCATGCACAGTCTCACATCGTTTCTTGAAACAAATATGGCAAGTTCACTTTTATTTGTCCTTGACAAGGTTGGATCCGAGGACGATAGACTATTAACCTTGAACGAAGCAAAGAACGTCTCAGGGACGGATTACTCGACAAAATATCTGGCGCTGAGAATCAAGCAGGGAGAGCTTCCCGGGATCAGATTAAATGGCAGGTGGAAAATAAGCCCTGCAGCTATAAGTATTTATCACGAAATAAAAGGCAGAGAGTGATATTCATATCTTGACCTCACTCACCGACAATTATTGCAAGTTTTGAATGGTCGCACTACGTTCAGAATTCAATCTATATCATCAGTGTACTCTAAGAGGGCTGTCCTGATGTTTCCAGGCTTCTCCTATAATCTTATTCATGTGCTCTTCCATCTCATGTGAAATCAGAATAATAGATATGTAAGTATTTCCAAGCAAATCTGCTGCCTTACACTAATATATGCTGGATTTGAATGTGACCTGCACCATCACAGAACTGGAACACCATGATAATAATATTATGGAGAAGAATAGATACATTAAGAGCATGTGAAAAGTGGTTTTTCATATTATAGACGTCTCTTCGTGAAGTCCAAATATTCAGATGAAGAGAAGTTCCAGATAGTCATGGAATCATTCACAGATAATGTTACGCAGGCTGCAATATGCCGGAAGCACGGCATATATCCTGTACAGATGAGCAAATGGAGGGAACAGTTCATTCTTGGAGGAAAGTCAGCACTGGCTCAGAGAAGGAATTCTAATTCAAGGGATGAGGAGAACCAAGATCTGTAGAAGATCATAGGTACGAAAACTATCCTTGAGAGATCTGATTATAGACAATGACTCTATAGATAGCCACCCTTGCAACCAAATAGAAATCCAGCATAAGCAGTATAAAGTGAACTAGGCAGTTTCTACATGCTTTTATTTAGGAGGAAAGAAGAGCGAATTAGAGAGGTCTCATGGAAGCCTAACTATAGACTCTGGAGGTTCAGAGCATCTCATGAACGGGTGTTCCAGGTCTTTGCATTTTTGTAAACCTTTAACAACATCCTTAATTTTGTTAGAAAATTCAACAAAATACGGGTCTTTTACGTTATTAAATCTCTCTTCAAGTTCATTTCGTCCGATTTGAAAAGCTTGAAATTCACTTTGCAAGAGGCAACATATGCACCTAAATGAATTGAAATCTCTCCATTTTGTTCCCCAAATGTGTAAGATCATTCCATCTGGAGTTTCTTTATATCCGACTGAAATTGTAAAGTTGTCCTGATTTCGTTGCCATTTGAAAATAGGTAGGCCATTCCTAACGGAACCGATCCCAGTCTCGTTTTCGAAAATAACTCTAGTTCCATCGAAAATGGAAATCAGAATTTGCTTCGTCATTGGTAAAATCGCATCCTGATGGAAACGATCAAATGAGCCGCCATCAAGTAAAATATTATCTGATAATGGTGTTATTGCAGAGTTTTTCAATTCCACTAATACTTCGATTCCACCACCATATTTTCCAAACGCTGGCCAAACTCTAAGAAAATCATTAGGATTCTGAGTGATAATTTCATTTCCTTCGTTATCGAGGAGTTTGTAATTGTTAGAGTCAAAATCATATCTGTGTCTGGGTAGGTAAGTAAGGGATAGGTATTGAGATGCTAAAGTAGCATTTGAAATTATTAGCGGTGAGGCGAAAATGACCGGACTCTGATTGTTTCCCCCCACATTGAACTTGACTATATAGTCGCTCTTGCTAGCAGTGATCTTTTTAATGCACCATAATTGATATCTCTGTAACTGCATAGAAACTAATAGTCATCTTTTTTATTATATTTTTTGACCTCATAGAGCATATTCTTCAACCTATGCAAATGACTTTAGGCAATGGACCGGTTGGGATTTGCTTGATGTTTTAAGTGGATACATTGATTTATGACAAAAGGAAGGAATGTTATTATATATTTGGGCCACTTACAAATAAGGGATTCTATTGTAAAATAGGACGATGTCAATTCTGGCTTTACGGAAGAAGAAAAAATGGCGATGGCGGAACACGCAAAGGAACTAGCTGCCAGAAGGAGGAGGGGGTCAAAACCGAAGCCTGAGGATTTCGAAAAGGATGTCCTTGACAAAATTGCTGAAATGGTTGAACCGGATCTGACCATCGCAACCAACTTGCACAAAATGATTAAGGAGATAGTACCCGGTCTGACTTCAAGGACATGGTATGGGATGCCAGCCTATGAAAAGGATGGGTCGGTTCTTTGCTTTTTCCAAGAGAGACGTAAGTTCAAAACGAGATACGCCACTGTAGGTTTTAGTGATAAAGCGAACTTAGATAACGGACCCATCTGGCTTACCACAATCGCGGTAGTTGAATGGAACCAGGAAGTTAGTAAGAAGTTAAAGGAGTTAATTACAAAAGCAATTTCTTAGTTAGAAAATATCCTTCATACTGTGATTCTGAAACCTACTTTTTATCGTTTCAGGCGAACAGTCCATTTCATGCCTAAGGTTGATTTCTCAATCGATGGCGATAATGCGATTATTTGCTGGCCCCAGTGTGAATAGTACAAATGGTATGACGGGTGAAGTTAGAGGATGAGTGTCATTGAAGTACAATGTACATCTATTATGGTGGCTTAAGGACGGAAAGCCTCTTTAGGAGTTCGTCAAAGACCAAATTCCTTTTTTCATGGGATAATCGAAATACTGTTTTGATTATCGCAGCATTTGTAATAGTAAAGACATAATTCAATTTAATCACACTATCT
>JAKBQK010000316.1 GCA_021835265.1 Thermoplasmata archaeon | reverse complement strand
AGAGCTAATAAAAAGAAAACCATAAAGGGTAGTGGAAATTAATTATTTTATACATATAATTTTTCTTTTATAAAATTGTATGCCTTTGTGATTATGTTTCTTTGATTGTCGAACTTCAAAAACTTTAATGTCTCATCATAATTTAGCCATACATAGGCTTCGTGTTCGTCTGATGTTTTAACTTTTACGTTCTTTTCAACTTCACCCAGAAACAGGGTTAGATCCTTGTGTATATTGTTCTTGTCATAATAGAAATAGTAGTCTGTCTTCTCTTCAAACCCTGGAATTATTTTGCATTCTATTCCTGTCTCTTCTAGCGTTTCCCTGAGCGCTGCATCTGTCTTATTTTCCCCTTTTTCGATATGTCCCTTCGGGAAATCTAAATTACCATCCTTTTTCATCAGGAATAGAAACTGGATTTCATTCATTCTTCTGAAAATAACTATTCCGGAACTACTTTCGTGAACCATTATTGAGTATTACATGTTATTATAAAATGTTGATTTATATCAATTGCTCTAAATCAATTTGAGGACTATATAGATTCACAATTAATTTATGTATTCAGGGCATTATGGGTCTGTATGGATCAGAGGCAAAGAGACTTCTTCACACTTGATGATTTCGACTTTAGCGGAAAGACTGTTCTTTTAAGACTGGATTTGAATTCGCCAATACATCCCGTGACAAATGAGATAATGAGTGATACAAGGTTCAAATCCCACTTACCAACCATTGAACGATTAAAGGGTGCAAAATTGGTCATTCTTGCTCATCAGAGCAGACCTGGGAAAACCGATTTCACCTCATTATTAAATCACTCAAGGAAGCTTGAGAGATTGCTCGGTAGAAGGGTTAAACATATCGATTCCCTCTACGGATCAAGCGCAATCTCTGCAATTAAGCAAATGTCAAATGGAGAGATACTTATGCTGGAGAATACAAGATTTTTCTCCGAGGATGTTGTCCTTGACCCAGAAGATAAGGAAACTGTTGAAAATTCGAACTTTATCAGAAACCTTTCAGAAGTTTGCGATTATTTTGTGAACGATGCGTTCCCTGCCATTCACAGATCACAGACATCTCTCACGGGTTTCTCAAGAAAAATGCCTAATGTTGCAGGTCTTCTAATACAGAAAGAAACTGATGCCCTTAATGTATTTCTTAAAGGGGACAGAAGTAAAAATCTTGCCATACTTGCAGGCGCAAAGATAGAGGATTCCATAACCGTAGCAAAATCATTCCTTGAAAAGGGAATAGTAAATCAAATAATCGTCGGAGGAGTTGTAGCAAACGCTTTCCTCTGGGCATCGGGAAATAGAATTGGGAAGAAGAATGAGGATTTCATAATTAAGAACAATAAAAAATACGATGCATATCTTCAAATTTGTAGACAACTGCTTGAAAAATATGGTAACAGAATACTCATTCCTGAAGACTTTGTTCTAAATCCTTCAAATAGAAGGGTAGAGAAAGGAGAGGAAATACCAGATGATCAGATACTTGCTGACATAAGCCTGAACAGTATAGCGAAGTTCTCGGAGGAGATAAAGAAGGCTGAAAGCATTTTCATAAATGGTCCAATGGGAATGTATGAAATTGAACAGTACAGCTTTGGAACGTTTGAGATCCTAAGAGAGGTTGCAGCATCTACTGCAATGAAAATAGCCGGTGGCGGTCATACAATATCAGCTATAGAGGCCCTGAATATTGAGAACAGAATAGACCACATCTCAACTGGTGGTGGGGCACTCATAAGTTATTTATCCGGTGAGCCAATGCCTGTACTTGAGTCATTGAGGGAAAGCAGGCAATATTTTGAGAAGGTGGAATAAATGGAAAACAACGAGGATAGGATTGATGTGAGAGAAGAACTGGAATTTCTTGAATCTTTTATAAATTCTTCAGAAAAACAGATAAATCTACTTACACAGGGAATTGAAGACTATGGAAAGGCTCTCAGCGTGTTACAGTCTAAGGAAGTTTCAGAATCTTCAGAAAATCTGATATCGCTTGGGGGAGGCGTTTTCGCCAGGGGAAGAATAGAAAGAGAAAAAGAAGTAATGGTAGCAGTAGGCTCAGATATCTTCATAGAGGAAAAACCTGAAAGAACAATAGAAAGACTTAAGGGACAAATAGAAGAGGTCAGAAAATCACTACAGAGTCTAAATGATCAAAGAGCCGAAGCACTGAGAAGATATCAGGCAATTGTTCAATCGGTCAATTCAAGCCAGAAGCAAGATGTCTCTTAAGGAGAAACTCGGAAATCTCTTCAGAGGAAACAAAGATGAGATAGAACTTTTCAGGTTCAGAGATGAGTATTTTGAAATTCTGCTTGAATCTGATGTTTCCCTGGAAACTGTTGAATATATACTGGATATGTTTCAGCAGAAACATGTAAAACAGAAAAGACTCAAAAGAACAGAGGCCATTGAGAGTCTTAAGGAAATAATGCTTGAAATATTATTAAAAGCTAAACCCAGTGTTGATCTACTGAATGTTGATAAGAAACCCTTAGTTATAATGTTCATAGGGATAAATGGAACGGGGAAAACGACCACAATCGCCAGGCTATCATACATGCTTAAAAATAAGGGAAAATCTGTCGTTGTTGCCGCTTCTGATACTTTCAGGGCAGGGGCCATAGAGCAGATAAGATACCATGGTGACGAACTTGGAATAAGGGTTATATCACAAACAATGGGAAGTGATCCATCTGCAATAGCATTTGACGCCATTGAGCATGCCAGGG
>JAKBQK010000002.1 GCA_021835265.1 Thermoplasmata archaeon | reverse complement strand
TCAATTGCTGAGTTGAAAGGTGCGAGCAGGGAAAGCGTCTTAGCAGCCGCACACTACATAGATCACGAAAAAACTGGAGTGTTCGATTCTTTCCATGCTTCATTGTGTGGTGGTGAAATAATCAGTTCTGATCATATTTACGAGAAGCTAGGTATTAAGCGAATTGGAACTAATTACCTGCAAGATCGTCCCGAAAAGAACTAAGGGTAATACAGGGAAAGAAATTCTAAGTATATTGAATCAAAGATAGGATTCCACACTGCATCGTATCTTTAATTCCCATTGTAAATATCATGAAGTCCTTCTGCAAAGTATCCCAGCGAAATGTGTTTCCTTAAAATTTAAAACGAGACCCACTTGATCCACTTATCTGATGTGAGCGTGAAGACCCCTTGACCTGGCAAGGGAATGTCAACCAGCCAATCGTTGCGGTTCTATGAATCCATGCTCACGGGCATGAGGGAGACCAGCAGCAAGCCCCTTCCGTCAGGAGGGGTAGTTGACTTAGATACATACTTTTCTGCAAGAATTTACTTCTCTCTCATTAAAGACTTCCCAGCTTATTCTTGAACCAATCAACAGTTCTCCTAATTCCAACGTTGTATGGAGTATGTGAAAAATTGGGGAATGTCTTCAATAATTTTGTATTGTCTATGGCATAGGGTTCTTCATATTCGTAAAGAAGTTCAATGAGTTCCCGAGCATTTGAATTAAAAATTCCCAGTGCTTTAATAAATGTTTTATAAACCACCTTAATTGCTGGTTTGTTACCTGAAACGTAATAGATTTCTTCTATGAATTTTCTTGCTGTTGTGATTGGACCTGAGACATGAAATACTTTTCCATATTCATTTGGGTTTTGTACCATTAGTAGAGTTGCTTGAGCCGCATCATCAATATATGTGAAATTATGTTCTACATCAGCGTTGACAGGCCAAATTACTGGTTTATCCTGGATAGCGTTACGAAACATAGCACCATAGAGTTCATTTACTACATTTGGACCATAGAAATCTGCAAATCTTGGTATGATCAGGTTAATCCTTCCTTTGAGATGATAATCCCATAGAATTGACTCTATCTGGTTCCTTAACATGCCTTTTTCCGATCTCGCATTTAGCAGGTGAGATTCATCAACAGGTAAATGCTGGAATTTGCCATAGCCATATACATTTCCTGGAAACACTACCAGAGGCGTCGATCCTTCGCAGCCCTTTAGAATGTTGAGAATTGATTTCATGTAATATTTTTTCCACTGACCGTAGGGAAAATTGTGCCCTAAGTATAAGACCGCCGAATCCTTACATACCCTGGAGATCTCTTCCTCTTTCGTAACATCTGCAACGGCTATCTCCACATTCCCGTGAAAGAGATCTGCTGCTTTTCTCTCGTCTCTGACGACAGCTCTGACTTTATACCCGTTTTCGAGAAGTTTCCTGACCACTGAATACCCATACGCTCCTGTGGCTCCAAAGACTGTGTGCATTCCATTTACATCAACTTCTTCTTTGTTTTTCATAATAGTTAGTTTACTGAATGACTATTCAGTATTAAATCTTTCTTTTATGAATTCTTTAATATTCAAGAGTAATTACAATTATGCCCAAGGTAGTTAAAGGATACAGGAAGCAAGCGATGGATACCATCATGGAATCAGCTTCAAGGCTTTTTTTTGAATCGGGATACCAGGAGTCCAGTATGGATGATATTGCCAGAGAAATAGGGGTAACAAAGGGCACGCTTTATCTGTATTTCAAAAACAAAGAGGAACTGCTTTGCGAGGTATGCAGGAAGAACATGAAACTGCTGGAAGATAACCTTGACAAAATGATATCTGAGGATATTCTTGAGAGCGCTAAAAGTTTCTTCAAAGCCGAATTGGAACTGCCTGAGCACTTAAGATTTCACTGGATTTTTGCACTTGGAGAAATCAATAAAAATCAAAGGGTGAGAAAAATATTAATGGAGAGCTATGAAAATTACGTGAAGATAATTTCCAGAAAGCTCGAGTTACTCAAAGAGAGGGGCTTGATTTCAAGGGACGCTGATTCCAGAAAGCTATCCCTTACCATAATCGCCCTGCACAATGGCATAATGATGAGCATGATGCAGGGCTTGAGCGAAGCTGATGCGTCCGAGATGTTTGAAACCGGCATCAGAAGCATTTTGGAAAATTCTTCATTATACAAAAATTAATTGATTTACTCGTAATTTCTGAGAACCAAATTTGGTGCGCCTCTCTTTCCAGGGGGTTGTCGATCTTTGGCTTGAAGGGTTGCAGTGATGGAGGAGTGTGAGGATTCTCATAAAGAAGGAGTTTCTTCTTCAGGGATTCGAGCTCACCCTTGAGTGTTTCATTCTCAGTTGTCAGTTTCTCAATGGTCTTTTCTAGTTCCCTGATATAACCATCAACATCAATCTCTCCCGGAAGCACTATGTGCTATCATTATATACTCATGAAAATCCTTTTCGGTTTGGTATTATGTTTTATTCAACATTACCTTGACCGGAGATATCAGTGTTCGAAACTATACAAGTAATAATTCAGGTATTTCGTATTCTCCATCATAAGCTATGGGAAACGTATGAAACGTACTCTGAAAGAAAGGCAGTAAAGTTGTAAAAAACAACACAGGCTATCACGATCTTTAAGAAAATGAAATCATGGAAAAGACTTATTCAGGGCACATGAAACGAGGAACTCTATCAAATGTATTATATAAAATTCCATTTTCTACAAACTTTTAATAGAATAAAAGATT
>JAKBQK010000237.1 GCA_021835265.1 Thermoplasmata archaeon | reverse complement strand
GATACACCGCATCAATGAACGAAATCCCTCCGGTGAGACGAATAATCAGCAGGGGTTTACGGTCTTCTTCAAAGCACCCGCAGTTACCAGAATAAATCACTTAGATTAAATCCATCGAAATTTCCGATAGTACAATTGGATCAACTCATCCGGTATGAACTTGTAGAATCTGGAATATCTTATCCTGAAGGCAAGCAATGAAGTACCCTGGCCTATGACTTCCCCTAATGGGTGGAATTTACTTCCTTCCTTGTGGTCATAGTGGACTTCAATTTCCTTTATTCTTACATTATCTCTGGACATGTGATACAGCATTGCAACGTCAAAGAACGTATTTGTAACACTAACCTCACTCATTGCTTTTTTAAATGGTTTTGTCTTGATTATTTTATAGCCGCTCTGCGTGTCCCTTATGTTTAGATCAAGAGAAAGTCTGAGGAGCCAGTTAAAACCCCTGCTGATTATTCGTCTCACCGGAGGGATTTCGTTCATTGATGCGGTGTATCGGGAAAAAATGATACAATCAAATTCGTCAATCAGATGTAGATTCATGACCATAGTCGAAAACGGTATGCTGTTATCAGCATCCATGAGAATCACGAATTCAGATTTAACGAAATTAAGTGATCTCTTGATTGAACCTCCCTTACCTGATCTACCTGATGCCTTTACTATCCTGATATTATTGTAACTTGGAAGGAAGTGTTTTACCAGGTCCTCGGTACCATCATTACCGTCTATCGCAATGATTATTTCCCAATCCAGGTTGTTTTGAGTAATATAATCAACGATATCTTCAAGAACTGGCTTGATTCTTTTTTCCTCATTGTATGCAGGTATAATTATAGAAAATTTTTTCTCTTCCTTTGCTGCTGGAAAAGGCTCTCCTTCAACTGTCTTTGCAGGAACCGTCAACTCAATGGCATCAGTTTTATTCTTGGTGGAAGGACTCAGCATGTTTTTCTATGCTATAATTATATAATATTAGAATTTTCGCTCCTGAATTCTGCAAATTCAATCCAATCTTATGGCTTTTTTTCCTCTGCTCACTCATGAAAGGCGAAACAGGTTATTTCTGCTTTCATTGGATTATGTTTTAATTTCTAGTTTCAAATAGGCACATGTTAAACGGCTGTTTAATGCCAACAGACTATATGGTGTCAAAATCCTTAAAGGTTTTACAAAAGCAGATATTATGTCTGAGAAGTACATAGCACCACTTTTAATCATCTAATCATTTCTTCTTATAGAGGAAAACAATGAGTTAGTTCTACCACATTGTCATTTCCCTACGAGTCCCTAGAACGTTGAATAAGATGAATATAAGTAATTGAAAATTCCAAGACTATTTTACCGCCATATTCCGTAGCCTACTATTGGGTGGAAAGTGATATATTATTTATCTGCATACAGATCTGTATGAAGACTATCATGATTGATGACGAGACCTACAAGAAACTAAAGAATATGAAGGGAGAGAAGAGTTTCAGCAAATTTCTAAGCACCTTGGCCGAAAATGCAAAGTACGGATCGAAAGACAGCATAAAGAGATTCTATGGGATCTTAACAGAAAGGGAGGCAGAAATTTGGGAGAAAGCAATCATGGACTCAAGAAATAACATGAGAGAACGAGTATGAGAGCGCTCATTGACAGATAAGCAATTATCTCTCTCTTTAGAAACGATCATAAGATTATTTCTGAAATTGAAAAAGCAAATGAAATATTCACTAGCACTTTATGTGCATATGAAGTATATTTAGGGGAAGTATATTCGAGGTTGAAAGGAATTCTACTCAAAGAGAAGGTGACAGAGTTTTTCGACAATATAGGGATAATAGATTTTACACTGGATGATGCAAGAAAATCGTCTGAAATTAAAGCACTTCTGAGAACAAAGGGAAAGGAGGTCAACGTACTGGATATACTTATAGCTGCGTCAGCTTATCGTCTTGAACTTACGATCATTACCAAAGACCATGATTTTCAAACAATTTCAAATTGCATGGATCTTGAAGTGATACTGTCATTATAAATGCTCCCTAGCCTATCTTGGCACATTGGTAGCATAAGTTTTTTGCTCTAAACCACGTATTTAAGGATCATTCCAAAGATGAAAAAGTAAGCACTCCTATAACTCCCGATGCTAGAATTAGGAAATACCATTTACAATTTTGTGAGCGAGAAAGACCCGTGCCTTCAGTCCTGGGATGAATTGTGAAACGCTTGTCCGTTGCAAAGGGATAAAGATTCAGGCACGAGACCAATCAAAAGCTGAATTTAATGTAAATACCTTAGAAAATAAAATAGTAGATAGAGCTATATCGGAATAATGAACGAAACTTTTCTGATAACTGGCGGTGAAGGGTTCATAGGAAGAAATATAATTTCAAAGATCAGAGAACTGGGTGGAGAAGCATATTCTCTTGACATTGTAGGTAAGCCGGATTTCAAGATATCAATAACAAACAGAAAAAAATTGGAAAATATAAACAGGAAATTTGACGGCATTTTTCATCTCGCCGCCGTTACTTCCCCGCCGCAGTTTGAAATAAAGCCAGATAATGGTCTCAGGGTTAACGTAAATGGGACATTCAATGTATTGGACTTTGCCAGAAAACATGGCGTGAATAAGGTCGTTCTTGCATCATCCTCGGCCATTTATGGCGACACTAGAGAAGTTGCAGTTGAATCAAAGTATCCAGACAGATATCTGAATCTATATCCAGTTACCAAGATCGTTGATGAACTGTTTTCGCGTCATTACTCGCTAAGAG
>JAKBQK010000325.1 GCA_021835265.1 Thermoplasmata archaeon | reverse complement strand
TTATTCTGGTTATCAATATTCTTGCTTTCTTGAACAACGATGTTACTGAATATTTATACATACTGGACATGGTATATGTTATTGGGAACAGTGCACATCTTGTTGCTTTATCACTCTCCTCAAGTGGACTGGATATAAGCTCAAAATATGAAAGATGATTTTTTAAAGAAAGAGCAATGTATACACAGTAGTTTTTAAGATGATTTGACCTGTGATAATATCACAACAGCACAAAAAATCTATTATTACAATAAAACGAGCAATTAAAAGAACCTTAAAATATCATAATGAAAAGATGTGTAATCCCTTTAAAATTTTAAAATTAGTCTAGGAATATAATATTCTTAAGACACATTACATACGGTAGTTGAAAAGCGAAATAGACCCTATCGAAATCAAAAATGAACAAAAGCAATTTGGAAGTTACACACCCTCTATAGGGGTTTCTATGTTAAAAACTTAAAAGTGTATAGAGGAAACATAATGGAAATAACTGTCTGAATTATTTACCCTCTGACTTTGCTCAATACGGGGATATAACCTAAAACAGATATGGCAAAGAATGGCAAAGTCGCCATGGCATCATAAAGTGAGAAATAATCAGCTACGATAAGAATACTGGTAAGTGAAAGAACACGTCCTGCAACAAGGTAGTACTCTCTGTTGATCCAGAAGTGTCTTGTTCTCTTGAACCCATCTAGGAATTGCATAAATTCACTCACACCAAGATTTGAAAGTGGTGTTATAAAAAATAATATCACAGAAGAGGCAAAGAAAATCAGTATTAGAGAATAGTTGAATCTGAGTATGTATATAAATGAAGATAATATCACCAGAATTATGGCATATGGCACATAATCTTTTATCTTTCTTTTCATGTAAGGCGCCAGTATATTGGCAATGAAGCCAATAAATGCAGTAACAGTTCCGTATGCACCCGTGATGACATAGTTTCCTGTTACATAGAAAACATAAACAGGAATAAGTGTACTCATTACCATTCCAAGAATAGAAGAGGCAAAAAATAATAGCCTGAACTTTCCGTAATTCTGCTCTCTAATTATGGTGTTGCTGATGTGAAACTGCCCTCCCTTTTCACCACTCGATCTTACTAATAGGGAAACTATGCCTGATACAACAAGAAGTAGTGAAGCTAGAAGAAAATCATTAAAATATCTACCTATTCCAGTTGATATAGAATAGGCGATTAGTAACCCTGCAATGGAAGGTGCAATAAGTGAAGTCAGGCTAGACAGTGCAGAATTTATGGATAGAAAGTTGAACCTCTTTATGGATCTTGATATTGCCAGAGTAAATGTGGCGTTTCCTGTCCAGAATATACCGGAGGAAACACCATAGAGAAGGCCGAAGTATATGGCATTTCCAGAAAAAAAAGGAGAAATAAACAGACTTGCAATCACAATTGCTTTTAGAAATGCGCCCAGAGAATAAAGAAACCTTGCACTTACATATGCAATGAGATACGTTCCCAGGAGAAAAAATACGGTCTGAGAAATTTGTAACGAAATTTGAAAATAGATTACCTCACTAATATTACTTGAAGCAAAAAACAGGACATTTATAAATATGCTAAATAAACCGTTAGAAAATGAAAAGAATCCGAAAGAAATGTAATACTTTAAAGGATCAAAGTGGTACTGCTTCAAATTGTTATTTTCTTCCATTAAAGATTATCTCTTCAGATCTTATTTCTCACAAAGATATTAGGATTATTTTATACTATCTATTATAGTCAGAATTTAGCAAATCTCAACTTAAAAATAACATTAGAGCATTGTATTAACATGAATATATTGCTACTGGGAGGAAATGGTTTTGGTTTTGTTCACGCAGAGAGCTACAGGAAACTTGGGTACGATTTTTCAGTGTTTTCAAGAAATG
Organism: Thermoplasmata archaeon; assembly: GCA_021835265.1. The sequence continues at coordinate 878 of JAKBQK010000325.1, read as the reverse complement.
AGGAAGTTTTGAAAAGATACAGAGACGAATTTCATGTTAAGAATACGTATAATGATCTCAACGAGGCAATGAATTCTTCTCATGACGTAATTGATATGGTAATGCCACATTATATGCACAGAGATCTGGCTGTGAGAGCCATGAAGGAAGGCAAAAATGTACTGATAGAGAAACCTATTGCAGGCACTCTCGACGAAGCAAGAGAGATGATAAAAGTGTCCAAAGAAAACAGTGTAAAATTCATGGTAGCAGAACAGTATCATTTTGACTCCTCACTAATTCATTCAATGGAATACGAGAAAAAAGGGATGATTGGAAGAGTACACACAATCATAGTAAGAAGTCAAAACCAGTTCAACAACCAGGGATGGAGAACTAATGAAAAGATGATGGGTGGTGGTGCGCTAATAGATGGAGGAATACACTTCATTGAAGCATTGCTGGATCTGGGTGGAGAGTATGAAGAGATAATTTCAAGGGTGTATAAGGGAAAGTCATCTATAGAGGGAGAGGATAACACTGTTTCTCTTATCAAATTCAGATCAGGTGCCACAGGAATTTTCTACTATTCATGGAACTATATTTCTTCCCCTGATGTTCCGTCATTTGAGGTAATAGGAACTGAAGGGAGCATATATGAATTCAGGGGTACGAGGGAACCTGGTCAACCAAGAACTGCTTTCGGTATGCCTGTACTCAATGGAAAGATACAGAAAATTAAGGAGGTTGATGTTTTCGATGCAGAAATATCTGGGTTCCTAAGAGCTATTGAAAGAGACGAGGAAGTTCCATATTCCCCTGAACTGGCATACAGAAATCTAAGTACAGTTCTTGAAATGTATAGAAATTCAATATAGTAAATTTAAGTGTAAATAAAA
>JAKBQK010000229.1 GCA_021835265.1 Thermoplasmata archaeon | reverse complement strand
TAAATAATTTTTGTTACCATATATGAACCAATAATATAGTTCATAACGCTCAGCAACTCAAATTCGTGGTTTCCTCAAATTGAAGAGGTTTGTTCTTAGATACAATTAAATTACCATAAACAATAAACATTCCATGTCATTTACTATCGCCGAACTAAAAATAAATGGATTGAAAGTGATAACCCCGAAATCCTATAACGATCAAAGAGGGATATTTTATGAATCTTATAAAAAAAGTGATTTTGAAATGATCGGCATCAAATGTGAATTTGTTCAGACGAACGTTTCAATTTCAAAGCTTAACGTCTTAAGAGGTCTCCACTATCAAAAACAACCACACGCTCAAGCAAAATTAGTAACAGTTGTGAAAGGAGCCATCCTTGACGTTGCAGTAGACATTAGAAAGGATTCACCATCGTTTGGGAAATATCAGATTATAGAATTAAGAGAAGACGATGGAAAGATGTTCTGGATTCCAGAAGGATTTGCTCATGGTTTTTTATCGCTTAGAGATGATACCAAAGTTATTTATTGGGTCACAAGTGAATATTCACCGTCTCATGAGAGAGGAATTATATGGAACGATCAATCGATCGGGATTAAATGGCCAAATGTTACTCCATTACTCTCGGAAAAAGACTTGAAATTTAAGAAATTAGATGAAGCAGATATTAATTTTACTTACGGTGTTATTTGATGAAAATCATTGTAACAGGTGGAATGGGTTTCATTGGCTCAAACTTCATTAGATATAGAATGAACAAACATCCTGAGGATGAAATCATTAATGTTGATAAGATTACATACGCATCTAATCCACTAAATTTGGATTTGAATATAAATAGAAATTATCAATTTCAAAATGCCGATATCGCTGACTATGAAAAAATGGTGCACATATCAAGAGATGTGGACTGTATAATAAACTTCGCTGCTGAATCACATGTTGATAATTCAATATCATCACCAGATGAATTTGTAAGATCAAACATAGTTGGAACGCATACACTACTAAAAATTGTAAGGGACAATGGAATTAGATTTCATCATATTTCTACCGATGAAGTTTTTGGAAGTTTGAAATTGAGTTCACATGGAAAATTTAATGATAACTCTCCCTATAATCCTAGAAATCCTTATTCTGCAACCAAAGCGTCTTCAGATTTTTTAGTTAGAGCCTTTATCAACACCTATGGTATTGAAGCAACGATCTCAAACTGTAGCAATAATTATGGACCATATCAGCATCCTGAAAAGCTTATACCTAAAACTATACTTAGTGCAATATCTAAGACAAAAATACCAGTTTATGGAAAAGGAGAACAAATCAGGGATTGGGTACATGTACTAGATCACTGCTCTGCAATCTCTCTGATTATTGATAAAGGGAAAAGTGGAACCACTTACCTTGTCGGTGGAAACGAAGAAACAAGAAATATTGATATCGTAAAGAAAATTCTAGGATTTATGAATATTTCTGATAACTTAATTAAATTTGTAGAGGACAGACCAGGGCACGATGTTAAGTATGCAATTGAAACCTCCAACAAACTTCTAAAGATGGGCTGGAAAAAAACTATTGGATTGGAAGATGGATTAAGGGATACTATAAAACATTATATAGATAACAAAAAACATTATGAGAATTTTGATAAGTGGCAGGGTGAATGGAATTAAGGTTTTGGTAATTGGTGGTAGCGGTTTCGTCGGAAGTCATTTAATGAGATATTTTTCTTGCCACGGCACTTCATCCTCAGGTGAATCAGGGTTTTTGAAATTGGATATCACCGATACAAAATCCGTAAGTAAGATCTTGAAAATTGAAAATCCTGATCTGGTCATAAATTCTTCTGGATTAACAAATGTTGATTACTGCGAAATGCACCAGGATGAAGCAATAAGAGTTAATGGGTATGCTGTAGAAAATATCGCTAACGCAGTTGAAGAAGTGGGTGCAGCATTATGTCATATTTCAACCGATTATGTGTATTCAGGTGAAGGTTGCAATTATACTGAAGAAGACAAAACTGGACCGATTAATGTTTATGGAAAATCCAAATTAATAGGAGAGGAATTGCTAATGGGCAGAAAAAGTATTGTTCTAAGGATATCTACGCCATACGGATTTAATATCACAAAGAAAAAGGTTACATTTCTTGAATTTATTGTTTCTAATTTAAGTGCCAAAAAACAGGTTAAAATAGTAGACGATCAGTTTACAACTCCAACATTTTTGGATGAAATCCCAGTAGTGATCGAAAAGTTGCATAATCTTAATAAAACTGGAATATACAATTTAGGCTCATCAAATTGTCTCAGCAGGTTTGAATTTTCGAAAATGGTTGCAACAGCATTTAATTTGAATGATGAACTTATTTTAAGAGCTAAGACTTCAGATATTCAATTTGTTGCAAGAAGACCGAGGAACTGTTGTATGATCAATAAAAAAGTAAAAGCTATTGCTGATATTGGAAACGTTAAAAGTAATCTTGAGAGAGTGAAGCAGTCATTTTCTCTTAAAGTAACTTAAATTTGGTTACTATTTACAGAATTTAATGCGATTTATATTTCCAATTTAGATTCTCTTCCAAGAACCAATTTCATCGCTCTAGGTCTTGAGATGCTCGGTTTAATTATTGTCTTTGATCCAATTATACTCTCACTAATTCGAGTTTCATTGGGCATTTTGATATTTGTATCATCCATAATTATGGAATTTTCGATTTCAACATTCTCTATATTGCAATTGGATCCTATGCTGGTAAAGGGACCAATATACGAATCTATTATTTGAG
>JAKBQK010000075.1 GCA_021835265.1 Thermoplasmata archaeon | reverse complement strand
TGGATCTTAAGAGAGTCGGAAAAGAATTCTATTACTATAGAAACGCCAAGGGAGCAGAGGTTGATTTTATTATCCCTATTGATGGCACAATGATCCAGGTCTGTTATGAACTGAATTTTTCTAACAAAGAAAGAGAAGTCAACGGGTTTGTCAAAGCAAGAAACGAATTGAAGGCAAACGCATTCATTATCCTGACTATGGATCAGGAGTATGCTATTTCCATGGATAATTTTGTGATTGAAGTCCAGCCAGTGTGGAAATGGTTATTGAATAAAGGTATGATCAAACAAGATGGAAAGCAATTTCCATGACTTTACCGGAAACTTGCTGTTTGCTGCGTGGAAAAGGTTATAAGTATAACCACTATTATACTTATGATGATTATACAACGTACTGACCTGACCCGTAGGATTGAGAACTCCAGAAAATGGGTTTTCATCTATGGAAGACGAAAGACCGGAAAAACCTACATAGTTGAAAATACCGTAAAATATGATGAATTTTTTTTCGTCAACAGAAATAGGTCCATACTTGACAAAAAGAATAATCAAATAATGAACTATGAAACTTTCACTATACTTTTTAGAAGATTACTGGCAAACAATCAAACTGTTGTAATAGATGAATTTCACAGGTTGGGTGACGAATTTCTAGATATTCTTCACTCCGTCCAGAAAAGAGGGAAACTCATACTTATAACCTCGACCCTTTTTCTTGCAAGGAAGCTATTAACCACCCATTCCCCAATAATGGGGCTCTTTAACGAAATTATGGTGGATATCATTCCACTTGACGAGACGTTGAAAGAACTCTGCAAATTTCAGATCCAGAAAAAGGATCTTCTGGAATTGTCTATATTTGCGAGAGAACCGCTTGCAATAGATTATATGGATGGATTAAGCCCCACACAGACAATTTCTGAAATACTCCTTGGATCACTTAAGGCCATACCAGCTCTGGTGGGAGAGATATTCAGGGAGGAAGAGAGAAGCCTTACAATGGTTTACAATGGAATCTTGAGTGCAGTCGCAACCGGAAATATTTCTTCCGGAAAAATTTCAAGTTTTCTCTTTTCAAGAAGACTCATCCAGAAGGATGATCCCAGTATTATCCAGACTTACCTGGGGAATCTGATCAAAATAGGGGTATTGAAAAAAATCATAATATTCAATAAGAATAGGTTCGCCTATAAGATTTCGTCTCCACTCATTAGGCTATTCTTCTATGCAGAGGAGAAATTTGCTATTTCAGATAGAAGTGTTAGTGGTAAGGAAATCGAAGAAATCTTATCTATTTTGTTACCACGAATCGTGGAGGATAATGTGCGAGAGATCATTTCACTTCATGAGAATCTTGTTGAAACCATAATTGAGGATAGTGATTATGACGTTGACGGGTATCTTCTTCATTTTGAGAGACCACAAATAGCCCTTGAAGTAAAATGGGGAAACAAGATAAAGGATATCAGTAAAATTGAGAACAAACTACTTACAATAATTGCGGAAAAGAGAGTTCTTTTTGTAACAGACAGGACAAATCTCAGTTCTGAAAAGATAAGCCTGATGGACGTATCAGATTTACTTTCCTCTTGATCAGATCAGAACTGGGCGTGAAATTAATTTTCCATCGAAAGGTGGGAGGTCCAAAGGAAAAGTTCTGAATCAAAGTCTATGAAAAAAAGAAATGTTACAATAAAGCGGGAATTAAGAAAATGACAGTGTCAAATTCAATCAAATGACTACCTTTTCACCGGTTCTTTTGTGAAAGAATGAATTTTAAGTGAGTGCCACTCACCAGGGTTCACCTCAGATCTAAACTTTTCAACCTCAAACTGTTCTGTCATGAAATTTTCGACTATTTTCCTCAGTTCTGAAACGGTAAGATGCAAAGAACTACAATGAATTGTTGATATATGAATGTCGCTGAGATACTCCAATAAACACTCACAATTCCTAACTCAACGTATTTGGTATTGTTAATTTCATTAAATCAATAATAAACGACGTGTAAGCTATCATTTTTTATTGAACTCACTTGCAACTGAACCAAGTCTTTTCCTGCTCAGTTTCCTTGATTCCCCAACGCTATTAAGAACTGAACCTGTCTCACTACTGGAGAGAAGCCCCTTCAGTTCAAGTATACTTGTCCTATTGGTTAACCTGTTGATAACATCTGTAAGGTACTCATTTTTCATCTTAATGTCCCTAAGTTTACGGTAGGCTTCATCTGATATGGAGATATTCCTGCTTCCCACCTGTCTTCACTCACAAATATGTGTGGGAAGCAGCTTAAAGTTTTCTACATTCATCCACATCCAAAAATACTGGGGAATCAGTGTAGAATTTTATCTTAGTTTGTGTGTTGTGGATAAATTCGGAAACTGTATGCCACAAGGTAATTAAAAAATCAAACATTGATCTTGTTAATGTTACTATCTCATCAGTATACAATGCTAAAGCATACTGATCCCAAAACCCCGCTAAAAAAGCTATTTCCACAATACTTACGATCTTATGAGAAATATGGACCTGTTCAAACGTATGACTTCTATTATGGGTTCAAATAGTTATGGACCGGTTTGGAATTTATCAAGATTTTAAGGGAATATATTAAAATATAGTCCCAAGACAAACAGTGAAGTGTATATGCGAAGTAGACTGTTTGAATTGTAGAATGATACCATTTTACCGTTAAATGTTTATACGGTATCATGATTGACTTTCATGGTAAAAACCACGATCAACCTGGACGATGAAATCTATGCTGAAATCGTCAGGGAATCCATAGAAAAGTAT
>JAKBQK010000383.1 GCA_021835265.1 Thermoplasmata archaeon | reverse complement strand
ATAAATATTCCTGATTATTCTTTATTTTAATGGTTTGTATAGAAAATGAAACTCAATAGAGAGCGAAGTTTATGGTGTTTTATGTAACTTTGGACACCTATAGGCGCGAGATAAACCTCATAGTCCAGAATAGATACTTCTGTTGAGCCGAAATGGAGATACAAACAAGAATTAAAGATGTGCATAGCCACAGGGAGCCAAAATAAGCGACTTAAGATGGACCATGAAGACTTCATGGAAACTCATAACAACACATATGATGGATTATGCCTCAAAACCGAGCACACCCACTTATCAGTTTCCTCCAAGTCTGAAAACGGAAATTAAAATCTACTCCAAAAGCACAGAAATCATTTGAAGTTCCGATCTGGGTATATAAAGTATTGTTTAAAATAAGGTAAATTCTGAATATGTGAAGCTCGAAATGCGGAGAGCCGGATTCGAACCGGCGAACCCCTACGGGAATGGACCCTAAATCCATCACCTTTGACCTGGCTCGGCAATCTCCGCTTTGTAATAAGGGTATAATTGTTTGATATTTTAAAAGTCTACATTTTTCCTTTTACGTGGAATTTTATCCTTGCCACGAATAGATTGACGAGATATACTGGCAAATGAGGATTGAAAATAAATTCATTTAATAATTTTATTTAAGGTTATTTAATGGATGGAAGGGAAAATTTTTGTAGACTTCTGTTTATTAGGCCCAAAGTTGTCAAAAGATCGATGCTAATGAGAAAAAAAGAATTAGTAATGCAGAATTGTACCACCTAATTTAACCGTGACGATTTTTCTAGGTTTCCAATACAATTGTTAAGAATGTTTTCAAACTGTTTGAGGTGAGGAATTAATGGTTTATCTATTTCAAAAATTAATGGATATCTATTCTGCTCGAATGGATTAAGTAATGTGCTTAGTAGCATGAGTGCCACAATGATAATCGTAATGTTTAAATAGGATTTGACTAAATTAATTACCTCTTTTACATTAATTCCATATTGTTTAGCGATATCATCCAGTAGGGTAAGATATTCAGATAATACTTCATCAATTTGGAACTTAATTCTTTTACTATCAATTTTAGACAATAAATTTTGTGAAGTTTTAATGGTTTGTGTTATCTGTGATTCAGTAGGATTCTTCAAATCATTGACATTCAATGCCCTTGTTATTGTATCTTCGATTTCTTTCATTCCGTTATTCTCAAAGAGTTTAATAAACTCCTTTAAATTAGGATTAGACAATATCTTTTTTACTTGGTTGATAAATACTTCCCGCCATTCGTGTTTATAATTAATTGGCCCAAAGACCGGCAAATTCAACTCCTTTAATATTTTGACCTTTTGTGGTTGATTGGCTACTGAAAATGAAGTTGCCATCATAGACGCTTTGGCTGACTTTTCTAAAGTTTGTTGTAAGTAATACAGGGCCTTGTGGAAATCTTTCCTTTGAAAACAATTATTAAATTCTATGAGATCACTCTTAGCGCTTTCGATCCACTCATCAAAATCGTTTCCACTCATTCCTATATATCTTTATTGAAGTAAATGAGGTATTATACTCTTTCCAATCTTAGAGAATTATGGGTAATAAAACATGTATGTTGGAATACACAGGAAGCTCGTGGTTAAAAGAAAATGATGTTGTTAATATTAGTAATTATCAGATCAATAAATCCCAAAAACGATCTTGGTAGCTTCTAAGATTTTTTGAAATTCATCTTTTTCCACTTTTCCTGTGTTTTTGATTAATCTTACCTGTGATACTGACCTCAATTGAAACAAATCTACGACCGATCTATTGGATAAATTGTTTATACCGTCTGGAGACAGCTCCACTATCCAGGGAACTGAATCATAACGAGGTTTGTAATCTATTATAGGTGCAATGACTTTCAGCGGTAAAATACTGATTTCATTGCCGTTTACTATAACGCATGGTCTAGTCTTGGTTGTCTCTGCTCGGACGGTTGGTGAGAGGTTTACCAACCATATATCTCCTTGATTCAACTATTCCACTTAATCCACAAAATCCTGAGAATCAAGTCCGTTAAGACTATTGAAGTCCTCATCATACTCGTAGTAATGCTTTAGCTTCATTGCTTTCTCCATGATTTCTTTCTTCCTATCATTTATGGCCTTTTCCCTCACAGTCGCAGCTAGAAATTCTGATTTATTCTTTTTTGTCTTAAGAAATTCCGATACGTCATCGGGCGAAGTCACGTTAAGTCTTTGAGTTCGCACACATAATAATGTGTATTATATGTACATATCTTTTGGTGTATAGAAATTACTTAGAATCAACTTTCCAGGATAAAGACCATTTTACGATGTGAGAGAAAGATGCTCTCCAATTTCCAATAGACAATTTTTTTCACTGGTTCTTGCCCTGGTTTGATAACTCATTGCATAGTAACGATCAATAAACAAATGGCTTGGAAATGATTGAGAGAATCTTGGAGTACTCTAGCTTGAACATTTTTCTTGTTAATACATGTAATACTTGTAATACGAACTTGCAAGTCAAATTTTATGGGGGCCACTCAATATTTTGTCTAAACGCAGTAAATGAGGTTTTATATAACAAATGTGAAATATTATTCATGGACAGAGAACAGCTATAAAGGGGGAAACCAAATCTAACACAACATATGAATAGTGTATAAATATATGTTATACATATAACATAAATATGGAAAAGAAGACAACAGTTGGACCAAAAGGCCAGATAGTCATACCAAAAGATATCAGAGATAAAATTGGAATCAAAGAATATTCAGAGGTAATTGTAGATACCGT